>SLOH01000144.1 GCA_007132595.1 Waddliaceae bacterium
GTTTCACAAATCCCCTGGTAGGCGGAGCTCCGGTCACAGGAGGCTCCTTGGAAGTATTCAGCTATGGTCTGGAAGGCTTGGGATGGGTTTTCGTTTAAAAGAAAATCTTTTCCTTCCGGAAGTTTCATATTGAAGGGTGCGAAGATGACCCCCGCCTCAGATTGCAGCATGGCTTTGTAAAAGTCCTGACTTGCAACAAAAGACGCGTGGCGCTCGGTTGCTGTCTTTAAATCAGAAACGCCACGAATAATCTTCTGGGGGTCACCGCTTAGTTTTGAATGCGTGCGCTCAGCTAATTGAGAAAGAGTTAGCGCATTCATTATTTTTTATAATCTTTATCCATTTGCTCAACAACAGCATTTGTCACGTCATGTGCTTGATTTGCGTAAAAAATTGCAGCGTCTCTTAGGATAAAGTCGTAGTTTTTTGTTTCTGCAACTTTCTCCGATGCTTTTGCGACATGCTCTTGAATCATTTGCATCACTTTCATGTTCGCTTGTTGCATCATTTGGTAATACTCATTCTGCGCTCGAGACATCTCTTGACTTAGCGCTCGTCCTTTATGCTTAAGCTCAGCTTCAGCAGTCTGAGAGAGGCTGTCTAAATAGTCAGGATCGCCAAGTTTAGCGGCAATTTCCTTTAGCTCTTTTTCTTTTGCTGAAAGAACCTCTTCCATCTGTTTTTTCATCGTCTCGAAATTTTCTAGCTCATCTTTGCCTTGGCGCGAATTTTCTACGCACTTTTTAAAATCGACAACGCCAATCTTCAGCTCCTTTGCGGAGGCTGCAGAAAATGTCAGCATTGCACATGCCATGAATAGGATGAATGGTAATTGTTTTGATTTCATCATGATCTCCTTTAGTTTAAAACTTTAGAATCTTCCGCCTAATGTCAGGAAGAAACTCTTCACATCAGTCTTCGACTCTGGGTCAAGAGCGTATCCATACCCAATCGTGACTGGCGGGTTGCCGGGCATTAAGCTCAGGCGGGCACCCACACCGTATGACGCATTTTTGCGCACACCATAATCCCACACTTTGTCCGACAGTCCGCCGGCATCGAAAAAGACAAAGGGCTCAAAAAATGAAGTCAGCGGCTTATACAGCTCGACTGAAAATAGCTCCATAGAGACACCTCCGGCCGGCATGTCAGTCTCTTTTCCACCAGCATCGACAAATTTAGGTCCGAGGCGATACGGTCGATATCCTCTCACCTCATATGCGCCGCCTAAGAAAAATCTCTCATCAAGTGGTATATCATCTACTGTGGTGCCGTTCAAGGGATATAAAAAGCGCCAATCCCCTCTAAATTTCAAAATCGCATAATCATACAGATTAAAGTAGATGCTATTTAATAACCCAACGGAAAGAAAATTATGGTCTCCGGGAGCGCCTGCAGCTTCCACACTCCAATTCATTTTAACGCCTCGAGTCGGACATGCGACGCTGTTTGTTGTGTTGTGAACAAGTGATGTTCCCATCGCGGTAATCAGTCCGGAGTTCTTCACCTGTCTTTTTAGCTCTGGAGATAGGTCAGCTTGGGGATTATCCAGGTGGACGAAGCTGTCTCGCAAACGGTAATGAAGTCCAAGCTTCCAAAACTTATCAAGGCAGTAGTGGGAATGGAAGGAAAATCCCCAAGCGCTGAGGCTATATTCATTTGAGGTGTAATCGGATGTTGTATAATCGATATCGAATCCGACTGTCCAAGGAGTATCCATAAAGTGAGGTTTCGTCCAGGAAATGGCGTAAGAACTGGTGTCAACCCCCTGCTGTGTCAGTAGGCTTAGATACTCACCGCCGCCTCTAAGATTGCTATAGTCCCCTCTAAACGCGTCGGGCACACCGGCAACGTTAAAGTTCTTCTCCGTAATATTAATGGAGGCAAATAGGTTTTCACTCGTACTAAATCCGACCGAAACACCAAAGTGACCGGTTCCTGTCTCTTCAACTTCAATATGGACGTCGCGATAATTACCGCAACCTTCAAGCACTCCTTGAGACTCCACAGGGTATACGTTCACGCACTTAAAAAAACCGGTATTTAACAGCCGAAGTTCGGTTGCGCGCATTTTATCGATGTTAAAGACTTGACCCGGAACCAAAAGTGTTTCATGGAGGATCACCCGTGTCTGGGTGCAGCTGTTACCAAAGACTTTGATCATTCCGACTCTGTATTGCTCGCCCTCCTCAATGGAAAAATGGACATTATACAAGCATTGATCGGCAATTAGATGTGGCTCGAATGTCACAAAGGCATTGATAAATCCGCACTTTCCATACATACGGCGGATGCGATCGGCAGCTTCGATTAAGTGGTCCGGTGAGTAGATGTCGTTTGAATCAATGCAAATTTGATCGGCAATCTCTTCGTTAGAGAAGATGCAATTTCCTCCGAATGTCACCTCTCCAAAACGATACACTTGCCCCTTAAATGCAGTAATGTAGACAAGGAGTTGTCCGGTGGCTTTATCTTCTTCGACATTGATTTCAACATTCACATCGGCGTAGCCGCGATTTTGCAAGTAATTGATGATGATGTAGCGATCTTGCTGCAGCATTTCTTCATTGTAAATCCCGTGAGAGGTCAACCAGCTAATTAAAGAGCAATACTTACTCGTGAGCATTAGATCGAGAGCGGCGCGCATTTCTTGTTTGGTAAAATTCGAAAACAAGATCTCTTTTACATACCCCGACTTCCCTTCATCAATGCAAACGGTAATGTCGACTTGGTTTGCTTCCTCATCCATTTCGATATGGTAATCCATTTCTACTTCAAAAAATCCTTTTTGAAGGTAAAGCGTACGTACTTTATGAAACGCTTCATGGAAAGCAAAGCGATCAAAAACTGTCCCTGGAGTAATGTCTAATTCTGTCAACAGTTTAGCTGTTGCAATTTTCTGATTTCCTTCAAATCGAATTTGACGAATAAATGGCCTTGTCCAAACCTCAACTGTTATAAACACTTTCCCATCGACAAATTCAACGCTTGGCTCGACTCTGTCAAAATCTGTCACTAAGAGCTTAAGATCACTGTCAAATTCGGTCTGAGAGAAGTACCCGCCTTCCTGACTGCTCAGGCGCGACTGATACGGACGCAGGTCGATTTGACCCTCCATCATCGGATTGCCGTGGACAATTTCTAATCGCTCAATTTCAAAACGCTCCTGGGCATACCCATGAGCAAATGTAAACAGAAATAAAATTAGTAGAATAGGTCTTGTTAATTGCATATTATCATTCCCCAGAAAGCAGTGTAGTATAGTCGATCGTAGCGAATAGAGCAAATTTAAAATTGCCTTCTTCCGGAAAAGGCCCTAGCTAACGTCCCTCCGTCAACATAGTCAAGAGAGCTTCCCATGGGAACGCCAAAGGCAATACGGGAAAAATTGACAGAAAGATCCGAAAGTTCCTCTTTTATATAAAGCGCGGTTGCATCGCCTTCTAACGTTGAGTCTAAGGCGATAACAACTTCAGAAAGCCGGTAGTTTAAAATCCGATCTCTCAAAAGCTGCAGGGCAATCGCCTCGGGACCAATTCCCTCAAGCGGCGAAAGAAGCCCTCCGAGAACGTGATAGAGTCCGTCGTACTCCCCTGTTTGTTCAATTGAAAAAAGATCTCGTTTGCTTGCAATTACGCATATATTTCCGGTTGACTGCCTCTCTTCGGTGCAATATGGACAGTCAGTTTCGCTAATTAAGGCACTACACTCACTGCATGACTTTAATTTGTTTGGAATCTCTTTTATGGCTTGCGTCAGTCGCTCTAAGTGACTTGGACTCCACTCCAGAAGATCAAAGGCATACCGCTCTGCTGTTTTTCCTCCCACACCGGGAAAAAATTTAAGAACATCAATAATTTGAAGAAGATGGTTGGGATACTTCATAGGTTAAATATTATACACATTTGTAAAGAAATAGCCAAACTTTCAATTTTTTATATTGTCAATGTAATCGGCTGCTCAAGAAAGCGTTGAACAGCTTTTGCAAACTTTGCTCCCAAGGCGCCATCGATGACGCGGTGGTCGTAGGAAAAAGAGAGCTTCATTGTTTTTCCCGGCACTACGCTGCCATCTTTCACTACGGGAGCCTCTTCAATACCGCCAACTGCGCAAATGGCGCCTTGCGGTGGATTGATTACCGCCTCAAAGGAGCTGACACCAAACATGCCGAGATTTGAGACAGAAAATGATCCGCCCTTAAATTCATGTAGTTTCAGACGACCTTCTCGCGCTCGCAAGGCGAGCTCTTTTGTCTCTGCAGAAATTTCAGAAAGATTTTTATAATCGGCATGTCGCAAAATTGGGGTGATCAGCCCTTGGGGGGTGTCAACTGCAACAGAAATGTCAATTGTTTGAAATCGAATAAAGGTCTGATTGACTGTATTGAAGCCGGTATTGACTTCGGGAAACTCGCGCAAAGCAAGCGCACACGCGCGAACGACAAGGTCGTTATAGGTCACTTTAACTCCAAACTCTTTGAGTTGCTGATGGATCTGGACAAGGCCACTGGCATCAACTGTCTGATGGACATAAAAATGCGGGATAAAGGTCTTTGAGCTTTGCAGACGTGTCGCGACTACTTTGCGAATAGGCGAAAGCGGCTCTTCTTTAAAAGTGCCGGGAGGCGTTGTTGGGATCTCATTTCGACTAAACTGCGCAGCACCTAGGCTCTGCGCTTTCGCAAGATCATTTTCAACGACGCGCCCTCCGGGACCGGTTCCTTTTACAGAGGTCAAGTCAAGACCCTTTTCTTTTGCGATCTTACGCGCGAGCGGAGATGCTTTCACGCGATCTTGCATCTGCTCTCTTGGGAAGGCAAACTGGTAATCTGTCAAAGGCTCTTCAGGGACGAAATCCGGCTGTCGAAGGCCGGGCGTCTCCTCTTGCTTTTTGCTTGTGGCTGTTTGCTTTTCATCGGACGCGCTTTCTTCTTTTTCATCTTCTTCTTTAGGCGACGACTCATCTTCATATGTATAATCTTCGATGGACTCATCTTTTTCTTCTGTAAAGATCGCAAGCGGTTGATTGACCACCGCCTCTTGACCCTCTTTTAAAAGAATTTTCCTAACCCAACCGGCGTCTAACGCATCGTGCTCAACTGTCGCTTTGTCTGTGTTAATTTCTATTAAAAGCTCGCCGGCCTCGACAAACTCCCCTTCTTTTTTATGCCATTTGGCTATGACTCCTCTTTCCATTGTGGGTGAAAGCTTTGGCATCGTCAATGTAAAGGGCATACGTTCTCTCCTGATTGAAAAACGATCTTAACAGTCACAAGACGTTATTTACCACTTTTTTTTACGCCTTAAAATTCTTGAAATTTGCTTACTACCTTATCGAAAAAGAAAGGACGATCTACTCCATACACTTCAAGGCGCCGGCCAAGATTCTTTCTACATTGGGCAGCGTGTTACGCTCCAAGGGTACAGAGTATGGCATCGGCGTTTCGCGCTGACAGACTCGATGTAAAGGGGCATCGAGGAAGTCAAAGCAGTGCTCGATGATTTGAAAGCCGACTTCAGCTGCAATACCGGTAAAGATATGACCTTCTTCTACAAGAAGCGCGCGGTTTGTTTTGCGTATTGACTGGGCGATAGTCGCAATATCTAATGGCTTAATCGTGCGAAGATCAATCACTTCTGCCTTCACTCCCTTCTTCGCAAGAGCGCTTGCGGCCTCCAAACAATGTTTGACCATACTCCCGTGAGAGACGAGAGTGATGTCATGGCCTTCTCGAACAATCTTTGCTTTTCCGATTGGCACTAAGTATTCATCGCTTGGGATCTCCATTTTTCTTCCATAATCCAGTTCGCACTCTAGAAAAAGAACGGGATTATTGTTACGAATAGAGGATTTTAACAACCCCTTATAGTCATAGGCATTACTTGGGGCGATGACAATTAGCCCAGGAATATTGCTGTAGATTGCCTCTACGCAGTGTGAATGCTGACAAGAGACTTGAGCAGCTGCGCCGTTTGGACCTCGAAACACAATCGGAACAGAGAAACGGTCTCCTGACATATAATAGACTTTTGGAGCATTTGAAATGAGTTGGTCGGCTGCGACAAACGAAAAATTAAAGCTCATAAACTCAACAATGGGTCTAAGTCCGCACATGGCAGCTCCAATGCCAACGCCCGCAAATCCGAGTTCTGCGATCGGGGTATCGACGATTCGTCTCGGTCCCCACTTATCGAGCAGGCCTTTTGTGACTTTATAAGCGCCGTTATACTCACCGACCTCCTCGCCCATAACAAATACTTTATCATCTCGCTCCATCTCTTCATCGATGGCTTGGCGGATTGCCTCTCGGATTTCAATGGTTTGGTTACTCATGGAGCAAAGACTCCCTCTTCAAGTGTTGCTGGGTTTGGCCAAGGCTGATCATCGGCATGTTTAATCGCAGAAATCACCTTCTCTTTAATTTCTTTATCTATTTCCTTGTATTCATCCTCAGTCAGCCAATTTTTTTTCTCAAGGACATCTTTTAATTGCAAAAGCGGATCGTACTTCATTTCCTTCTTTAACTCATCCTTTGATCGGTAGAGTGCGGGATCTGAAATCGAGTGCCCCTTAAATCTTTCACATACAGCTTCCACTAAAACCGGGCGTTTCGTTTCAAGGGTTTCGTTGTAAATGTGAGAAAATCCGGCAAAGCAGCTCAAATAGTCCATACCGTCAAGAGAATATCCCTTGACTCGATACGCAGGTGCGATCTCCTCAGCAAGGCGATTGACAGCCACCGCACGACTAACAGCGGTTCCCATTCCCCATTGATTATTTTCAATGACATAGATAATCGGCAGATCCCAAAGCGAGGCGATATTTAATGACTCATGGAACGCTCCCTGAGCAAGCGCGCCATCGCCTAGAAAACAAACGGCGACTTGATCTTTGATCCCCTGATATTTTATGGAAAATGCAGCTCCTGTTGCCGCCGGAACCTGACCTGTGACAATACCGAAACCGCCGAGCAATCGATCAGTGTAAAGATGCATCGACCCACCGCGGCCTTTCGCGTTTCCGGTTTCGCGACCAAACAGCTCGGCCATTGCACTTTCAGGGGTCACACCGAGAAGGAGTGCAAGCGCATGACAACGATAAGAGGTCACCCACCACTGCTCTTGGCCCATCACATCAACAGCGGCTGTTTGAATTGCCTCTTGACCGACGTAGGAGTGAAAAAACCCTCCAATTTTCCCTTGAAGGTAACTTGCTTCTGCCCGAATTTCAAAGTTACGGATCAAAAGCATTTTTCTAAGAGCCTGCAAAAGCCCCTCTTTACCGATCTTTTTTAAAACGTCTTCTTGATCGAAGGAGAAATAATTTCGCTGATATTTTTTCAAAGCACCCCTATTTGCATCGATTCCCCCGAAAAAATCAGGGGTTTAATTGCATTGTACGAACTATTGATTAAGCTGGCAAATGTCTAGATTGCAACTCGGCTAGAAGTTCTTTTGCTCTCTCTAAAAGCGTGGTATCTCCGATCGTAAGATCTGTCGAACAGGCATGAACAATCATTTCATCGACATCTCCATAAAGACGGTTGAGTAACTTGAACTCCTCGGCTGAGCGAAGACTGGAGTCTTTGCGAAATGTTTCAAGCCACTCCATTTCAAACTCTTTTTCGGTTATCTTACCGCCGACAAACTCTTCAAGAAGGGTCACATACGGCTGGACATTTCCTGCGAACTCAGCGTCCTCTTCATGCTCTACCCGTCCATGATGCTGGTTTAACCCAAGCTCGAGCGCCTCAAGTGTGATATCCCAATTATCAAGGTCAAAAACAGCATCGCCATCTTTCATTAAGATAAATTGCGGTGACTGATGCACAAGGCCGGTAATTTCTGTGATATAATTAGAAGCGGGTCTGCTTTGGATGACTCGAACCACGCCAATGTGAAGGTCTTTTCTTCCTTTCAAAGCATTTTCAACATAGCCAAATCCATGTGTTGTCTTATGGCAAGAGCCTGCCTTAAAAAAAACACATGTTGGATTTTTTTCAAAAAATGCAGCAACCTCTTCGGGTGTTGTCAGTTCATACATTCGATCTCGCACAGCCATTGTTTCTCTCCTTTTTGTAAAAAGTATATATGAATCCGGTGAAAAATGAAACCTATCACTATTTTTTCAATGAAAGAATCGCAGCTAAACCAAGCGCAAGCGCAAGCCAGGTAAAACGCACAAGCTCTTCTAGGCCAAAACCGCTCAAGTACTCACTTCTAATCGAGATAAATAAGCTGAACAATAAGATTGCGAGGGAGGCGTATTTTAACGCGTAAAATGCAAGAGTTCTTCGATTCCCTTTCATCCAAATGGGATGATCTCTAAATTCAGCGCTCAAATACATAAAAACGATAATTTGCGCAATTCCTCCAATCAGCATATTATTCCCTAAGACCATCGGCTCAAGAGCTGCGATCAATGCAGTTCCATTTCCCATGCAAAATGGAATAGAGAGCAGAAAAATCACGCTCATCGCAATTGTTGCAGCCACTTTTCTTGAAAGAGAAAACTCTACTCTAAAATTGCCGACAATGCTTTCGATAATAGAAAACACACCGGTAAAACCTGCAATGAAAACGGAGAAAAAGAACAGTGCTCCAATCACTCTTGATAAAATAGGTCCAAAACTATTGAGAATCAATGGAAATATCACATACCCAATCTCAAAGGTCGAATGAGAGGTGACAACTTCGTTAAAGGGCACATTTTGCTGATGTGACATGAATCCAAGACACCCGAAGATCATAAATCCGCTCAAAAATGAAATGGCAAAATCGGATAAGGCAATAATGACCATTGCCTGTCGGATGTTTGTCTGTTTCTCTGTGTGCCTTGAATATCCAACGACAATCCCGAGTCCTAAAGAAAGGCTGAAAAAGAGCTGCCCGAATACATCCCGCCAGATTGTCAAATCTGTCAGTTTTGAAAAGTCGGGATTGAGAAAGTGAAAGAATCCATCAGTCGATCCGGGAAGAAAAAACACAACGGCTGTAAATACAATAACCAAA
>SLOH01000097.1 GCA_007132595.1 Waddliaceae bacterium
GCTGATGGCAAAATTGTCGAATTTTCACGCCATTTATTTTGCAGATTCAATCCTACAGATCCTCGATTTTTTTTCATCACACAATAAAATTAACATAAACTTAACATTTTTATATTACAATTTTAAGTATAACAGTTAAATAGGGAGATGAAAAATGGGATTATCCATACAAAATGTCATGAGCAACATGGCAGAAATACCAAAAGACCTACAGAACAAAGATACAAGAACAAGAGGACTGATGAAGCTTGGAGGAACTGTCGCAAGCGTCGCTGTCATCGCTCTTACAGCTCTGACTATTGCTGCAGCATTATCCAATCCAATCACAGCGACCGCTCTTGCGCTCGTCACAATTTTTGCCGTTGTCATTGCGCACGACTCGCATAAAGTTGGATTTAATATGACTCCGGATTCTTCATCTCGATCACTCGGCAATAAAATTGTTCAACATGGTAAAAATGGACTTTCTGAACTTACAAGAGAGTTTGCCGGAAATGCAGAAGACGCACCGAGAGTGCTTGATCATCTAGATGGCACCTGGCTTTTTCAGTACTTAGTGAAAGATTCTAACTAAAATAAAAACCCCCTCTCATGAGGGGGATTTTTTTTCTACTTAATACCTAAAAAACCCTACGTATGGACAGCCTCGCCAAGACTGGCAAGAGCCGCCTCTTTGATTGCTTCAGATAGAGTCGGATGCGCATGGCAAGCGTGAGCAATAGACTCCACTTTTGAGCGATTGTCAAGTGCAATAACAGCCTCGCCGATCATCTCAGATGCGTGAGGTCCCAGAATATGAACGCCGAGTAAGCGGTGAGAGGACTTCTCGGCAATGACCTTAACAAGACCGCCTGTGTCGCCAGCTGCTCTCGCTCGTGGATTTCCCTTAAAGGACGCGACCCCCTTAATAATCTCAATTCCAAGCTCCTTTGTCTCCTCTTCAGTGAATCCGACACTTGCAAGTTCGGGATGGGTATAGACAACATTTGGAATCGCAATGTAATTAATCTCAGGGCTTTTGCCCGCCAGCGCTTCGACAATCGCAACACCCTCTTCGGATGCTCGATGTGCAAGTCCGGCGCCTTTAATCAAATCCCCAAAGGCGTAGATATTGGGGATTGAGGTGCGAAAATGCTTGTCGACTTCAACAAATCCCGAATGATCTGTTTCTACGCCGACCGCTTCAAGTCCAAGACCGGCAGAATACGGGCGGCGGCCAATGGATACCAAAATACAATCGGGCGTAAATGTCAAAGTTTCATCGTTTTGAGTCACTGTGACTTTTCCGGAATCGATTTTTGTGACTTTGGCACTCAAATGAAACTTGATGCCCATTTTTGCAAGCGATTGATGAAGCGGTTTTGTGACGCTTTTGTCAAATCCGGGGCAAATGGTATCGAGCATTTCAACCACTGTCACCTGGCTTCCCAGTCGACTGTAAACAGAGGCAAGTTCAAGACCAATAACCCCGGCTCCGATCACGAGCAGTTTCTTTGGAACTTTTGAAAGCGCAAGCGCTCCGGTTGATGAGACAATCTTCTTTTCATCAAAAGGGGCAAAGGGAAGCTCTATTGGCTCAGATCCTGTCGCAAGCAAGATGTGCTTTGCCTCTATCGTCTTGCCGTTGACCTCAATTGTGTTGGGTGATGTTAGTTTACCGGTTCCTTTGATGCGCGCAACTTTATTGCGTTTAAACAGTCCGGCAATCCCCTGCACAAGGCTCCCGACCACCTCTTCCTTCCTGGACTGCATTTTTTTAAAATTGAGTTTGGGCTTTAAGGACTCAATTCCATGCTCATCTGCACTTTGCTTTATAAAATAGTAATGCTCAGATGACTGCAGTAGAGCTTTTGACGGAATGCACCCGACATTTAAACATGTGCCGCCGAGCGTCTTTTCTTTTTCGATACAGACGGTTTTAAACCCAAGCTGACTTGCGCGAATGGCTGCGACATAGCCGCCCGGTCCCGATCCGATTACTGCAACATCATACCTGTCCATCTACACTCCTATTAACAGTCGAGAAGGGTCTTCTAACACCTGCTTCACGCGGACTAAAAAGGTGACAGCTTCTTTACCATCGATCACTCTGTGGTCATAGCTCATGGCCAGGTACATCATCGGTCGAATGACGATCTCATCATCGACAACAACAGGGCGCTTTTCAATCTTATGCATGCCAAGGATTCCACTTTGCGGCGGGTTTAAAATGGGAGTGGAAAGTAAGGAGCCGTAAATCCCCCCGTTTGTAATCGTAAAGCCGCCGCCTTGCAAGTCATCGACTGCAAGCCCCCCTTTTTTCGCCTTTTCTGCATAGTCAACAATTGCCTGTTCAATTTGGGCGGGTGAGAGTTTATCACAATTTCTAACAACCGGAACAACAAGGCCTCGCTCCGTTCCAACTGCAATTCCAATGTCGTAGTAGTGACGTGTGACAAGCTCTTCCCCGTCGATGTAGGAATTGACTTCCGGCACTTCTCGAAGCGCATAGACACACGCTTTGACAAAAAATGACATAAATCCAAGCTTCACGCCGTGTTTCTTCGCAAATGCATCTTTATAGTGCGACCTCATCTCCATAACCGCCGATAGATCCACCTCATTAAAAGTGGTCAACATCGCGGATGTTTGTTGAGATTCGACCAGGCGCTTGGCAATCACTTTGCGAATTTTAGACATTTTTTTGCGAGACTCTTCCCTGCCGGGCTGAGTGGAGGAAATCGGAGCCTCTGCCACCTTGGGTGCTGCTGCTCCTGCGGTCGGTTCGGGAGGGGGAGCGCTGGATTCAGGGGGAGATTCTTTTCTTGGTTGCTCTTTTAAAAACTCTTCCTTGTCAATACGTTTTGCCCCACCTCCCTGCTCGCTCATCTTCAGAGGCTCCGGCTCTTTTTTTGACTCTTGCTTTTTCTTAGGTTCTGGTTCCGCTTGCGGCTTTTGAGCAGCTCCCTCTGAATCGATATGCCCGATCACTTGATCAATCTTTACGCTATCTTCCTCTTGAATATCTAAATGTACAACACCGTCTGCTTGAGCATAAAGAACCTGATTCACCTTATCAGTCTCGAGCTCAAGAATCTCATCATCCACTTTAACAGCTGTTCCGGTTGGTTTTAATATCGATCCAACTGTCGCTTCGGTGATTGATTCGCCCATTGCGGGCACTTTTATTTCTACTTTTGTCATTGTAATTTCTCCATGATCTGCGCAAGCTGTTTTTTGTGCAGGGCAAGCGAGCCTGCCGCCGGTGAGGCGCTACGCTCGCGCCCAACGTACTCTATCTCTTTTCCTTTTGGAAGGAGCTGTTGCAATAGAGGTCTGATAAAACCCCAGGCGCCCATATTTTCGGGCTCTTCTTGGGCCCAGATGTATTTTTTCACCCCTTTGTACTTCGCGAGTATTTTTTTGATTTTGTCTGTATTCAAAGGGTAGAGTTGCTCAACTCGTATAAGCGCTAGATGATCGAGCTGCCTGGCTTTGATTTCGTAGTAAATTTTCCCTGTGCAAAAGACAATTTCTTTTGGTTTTTTAGCCGGACTTGGATCGTCTATGACTTCTTCAAACGATCCTTTTGTAAAGTCTTGCAGAGGATTGACACACTCAGGATGTCGAAGGAGCGCCTTGGGTGAAAAAACGATGAGCGGCTTTTTATACTCATTTTTTCCCTGCCTTCTCAGTAGGTGAAACATTTGAGACGGGGTCGTCGGGTTCACAACAAACATATTGTCTTCTGCAGACAGTGTTAAAAACCTCTCCATCCGTCCAGATGAGTGCTCCGGTCCTTGACCTTCATACCCGTGCGGCAAAAGCATCACAATCCCGCTTTTTTGCCCCCACTTCTGCTCCGCTGTGGCAATAAACTGGTCGATCATGATTTGAGCGCCGTTACAAAAATCGCCAAACTGCGCCTCCCATATGACAAGAGAATCCGGATCGGCCAGACTATAGCCGTATTCAAATCCAAGCCCGGCGTACTCTGTCAAAGGCGAATTAATGACATCGAACCTAGCCTTTTTCGTGAGATGCTTAAATGGACAGTAATTTTTCTTTGCAAATTGATCCATCCATACGGCATGACGATGAGAAAAGGTCCCTCGCCCGGAGTCTTGCCCGGCAAGTCGAATGGAGACTCCTTCGTTTAGAAGCGCGCCGTACGCAAGACTTTCCCCCATCCCCCAGTCAATCGGGCGATCTTCATTTACCATCTCCTCTCGACTCTTTAAGAGCCGTTTGAGCTTTGAATGAACTGTCAGCTCGTCTGGGACGTGACAAATTTGCTTTCCAATCTCTTGAAGCGTTTGCTTGTCTACTCCGGTCTCTATTTTTTTAAATAGATTGACCGCTTGTGTTTTTTTCTTTTTCTCGGTCTTCTTAAGCGGCTCTTTTGCACCCGAAAGCGCAACTTGCAATTCGGCTTTAAACTCCTCTTCGAGCGCCTCTGCCATTTTGCGCTCCAATACACCTTGATGGATTAAATCGTCCCGATAGATTTCACGAACAGCTTTTTTCATGCGAATGAGTTGGTATTCAATTGGCTGAGTGAATGCCGGCTCATCTGTTTCGTTATGTCCGTACTTGCGATAACACAAAATATCGATGAAGACATCGCACTGATATTTCTGTCTCAACTCGATGGCTAAAAACGTCGCAAAGATGCAACTCTCCGGATCTTCACCATTCACATGAAAGACCGGGGCTGAAAAAGTGCGCGCAATATCTGTGCAGTAGTGTGTGGACCTCCCTTCTGTCGGAAGGGTGGTAAAACCGATCTGGTTGTTAATCACAAGGTGCACTGTGCCGCCCGTACGGTAATCTTCCAGGTTATACAGTTGCATCGTCTCATATATAATTCCTTGCCCTGACAGCGCCGCGTCGCCATGAACGAGAATGGGAAGGACTTTTTCAAAACGAAGGTCATCATTTTTTTGGATCTGCTTTGCCCGTGCCTGCCCTTCAACCACGGGATCGACCGCTTCCAAGTGACTTGGATTTGGGGCCAAAGTCATCTCGACCTCTTTTCCGGCTGTCGTTTTGCGATTGCAAACAAACCCTTTGTGATACTTCACATCTCCGCTTCCTTCAAAGGAAATGGGAACGTACCCCTCCTCAAACTCTGAAAAAATATCGCTATACGATTTTTGCAAAATATTACTTAAAACATTCAAACGACCTCTATGGGCCATTCCGATGATAAAATCTTCTAGCCCGAGATCTGCTCCTCGTTCGATGATGGCTCCTAATATTGGAATCAATGTCTCACCACCTTCAAGAGAAAAGCGCTTTTGTCCAGCGTATTTGGTATGAATGAAAACCTCAAAGAGCTCTGATTGGTTTAAGTAATTGAGGATCATTTTCTTTTGTTCGATCGAAAGCTGAATTTTGCACCGTGATGGCTCAATTTGGTTTTGCAGCCATTTCTCAAGCTCGGGGTTCTGCACCCCCATGTACTCAATACCGATCTTATTTGAATAAATCTCCTTTAGAACATTTACGATTTCACGAAGCGAGGCAGAAGGGGCGTCCATTAAACCATTGGTCGGAAATTCTTGGGTCAGCTCCTCTTCTTTAAAACCCATTTCTGCCAAACTGAGCTGCCAAGGCTCTTTTTTTACATTTGTATCAATGGGGTTATTATCTGCCATCAGGTGGCCATAGCTTCTGTAGAAAAAAATGAGGCGGTCAATCCGTTGAACCGCATTTACAGATTCTCTCTTCTCCTCAATGGGGCCCGGCACAGGAGCTGCTCGGCTCTCAATCTGCTCAAAATACGCTTTCCAAGAAGGATCTACGCTCGTTGGATCGGATTGATAACGCTCGTAGAGCCACTCCACAAGATGTGCATTTGAAATATCGGGTTGTCTCATACTCTTCCATATACCCAAATAATGATTAATAATAAAGAGTGATCTCTGTATAGTTGCAGCTTATGTTGTGGTTAATTTTTCTTCTATTTGCGGGATGCCAAACAGAGCAGCCGACAAACACCAAAACCCATTTAATCAAGGGAAGAGAAGAGCAAGCTCCCCTCTACCGCATGGAAGTCCCGCAAAAATGGAGATTCCAAGCTTCGGAGGGCGACTTAACAGACACCAAAAAGCCGCTTGCCACACTCGACTTCGATGAGATTCACATCACATTTCACAACTTCCCCGGATTTGCAATTCCACCAGCTGCCCAAGTCGCACGCTGGAAAAGTCAAATAGAGGATATCGACCCATTTACCGAATCGAAGACCCCGTGTCATTTTTCCGGATTTTACGGTCTTTGCTACTTTTGTGAAAACGAAACATCTGCCACTCTTGCACTTGCCATGCAGCTTGATCAGATGCATGCGCAAAAGTTAAAAGGGAGCGAGAAAAGTGCAGTTTTTACTTTTAAAGCAATCGGGCCGCCTCATTTGCTGCGTCAGCACAGGCAAGAAATTATCAGCATCGGCCAAAGCATCGAACTTATAGATGAGATAGCGCCTTGATTTTGAAAAAACTGTATCACTTTCTTGGAAGCATCTATTTTGCTTTGCCGCTTATTGCCATTTTTGCACTCTTTGTGATTATGGGCACGATTCTCGAAGCAAAAACAGATTCCCACTGGCTCGCTGCTTACTACACATATGAACACCCGGCGTTTTCCGTGCTGCTCTCACTTTTCTTTCTTAACATTCTTTTAGCGACCCTAAGAAGATACCCCTTTCAATGGAAAAAATGGCCCTTTCTGCTCACCCACCTAGGGTTGTTGATGGTTTTGTCGGGCACAATCATCAAAAACGTCTATGGCATTCAAGGAAATATGGAGCTTGTAGAAGGAAGTGGGAGCCACGCCCTAATTATGCCGAAAACCGAGTCGCTTAGGATTGAAAAAAAAGGCGCTGTCGGCTGGTTTGACCTAAAGGAGAAAACGTCGCCCTTTAAGGAGCTCAAAATCGAGCTGATCGGATGGGCGCCAAACAGCAAAACAGAGATGCAAAGCTTTCGTTTCGGAAAGCAAGGGAAAATCCTTGGATTACCTCCATTTCCCCTCACAAAAGAGCCTACGCCCGCAATGAAAGTCAGGCTGCTGCCCGAGCCATATCCGCCCTTCCATATTTACACAGTCTACCCTAAGGCTCCTAAACTACCGGCGCTTATCCTACAAGAGGACCTCATCATTACACTTGATAAAAGAGGGAGAAAGAGGGAGCATTCGCTTGAAAACTGCAGTTTAATTGCCTATGACTCAGGGTATGGTGGCTACACACATGAGCTTTCGCTTGCGATTCAAACAGAGCAAGCTCTCGAAGCGCAGCTAAAAGAGTACGCGCACCTGCCGGAGCCTCTCAAACAATTCAGAGACGCATCTGAAAAAGTGGGTCAAGACTGGATTTCAAATTTCATTGATTTTGTCCTTCAGTGGGATAGAGGCGGCGAATTACTGTTTCCAAACGAACCGGTGTCAGATGAACTTAAGCTCATTTTATCTGCTATGCAGTTTCCACCCGAGGTCGAAACCGCAAGCGGATGGATGGTCGATCTGCTCTTAGATCATGAAAGCCTCACGCACTGGCCGCTCCCCCTTCCGGATGAAAATAAGTGGCAAGCGCTTTTCAACCAACTTCTCATCGCCGGAAAAGAGCTCCCCTCGCCTCCAAAAACACAAATACAAACCCTTTTTTCAGCGTATCTCCTCGGATCGGGGATCTCAAAGGATCGATTCCCCGAATCGGAGACACCCATTCAATTAGAATCGCCGATCTTTCAAAAAGTTTTGCCGGAAAAAGCCGATCAAAAATGGGAAGAGAACCGCCCAATGGCAAAATTCCGTCTCACCCACCTGGGAAAAACTGAGGTGATTGTCCTTCCTTTTGACCCCTCTGGAAAAGGTCTCAGTTGGCCAATACTCGACGGCACCTACCTGCTTCGATACCAACCGAAGGAGCTGACAATCCCCCATCACTTACGGCTAAGGCGCGCGCGGCGAATCAATTACGACAACTCTCCCCAAGCAAAAAGCTATGAAGCTGATCTTTGGATAGACCACGACAGCCAAATTTCTCTTAGCATGAACAACGTGCACGAAACAAGTCTTGGCTACCGTTTTTACCTCTCCAGCCTCTCTTCAGCGCCGGATCGCGCGGCAAAAGTTGGAATCGTTGTGAACAAAGACCCGGCTCGATACCGACTGACCTATCCGGGAGCTATTTTCCTTATTCTTGGAACTCTTGCCCTTCTGAGTCGGATGCCTCGCCGCTCGCACAATTCAACCTCAACATAGGACGCATCCTGCTTAAAAGCTCTTCGAGCTCACTTGCGGGTCCGTTTGCCTTTGGTGCCAATTGACGCTCACTTGCCGGCTTAAGCTTTGAAAGCTGTCCACTTTTAATTTGTGAAAGCAGATCTTTTTCTACACTCACCTTCTTCAGCCTGCTGCTACCGGCTCCCTCCGAGAACTCCCGTTTTAGTTCGTTCATGACTGGGCGCCGAGCGTTGCGTCTAGGTTTAGAGGATTTTTCCCCAAAACAGCCGTTTAATTGAGAGAGAAATTCCACGCTGCGGGGATTAGAAGAACCGGGAAAATTATTTTCCCACTTCTCTTTTACCTCTTCGATTCTTTTCGCGATTTCGAGGTAACGGTAATAACGATACGTTTCAGCCAAACCGTTAAGCGCATTTAAAGCAGGATTGACCTCATCTCGAATCGAATTTACCTTTGACATAATATTTTGCTTATATTTCGAGTCGTCAGGAAC
>SLOH01000161.1 GCA_007132595.1 Waddliaceae bacterium
AAGTTCCGGTTTTTCTGCTTGTTCAATCGCACTGGAAATCAAGCTTCCAACTTCGGCATTTCCCGATGCCGAGACTGTGGCGATGTTGCAAACCTCTTCCTTGGTACTGACAGGAGTGCTCAGATCATCAATTGACTTTAAGACGACTTCAAGAGCTTTTTCCATCCCGCGCTTCAGAATAATTGGGCTAGCGCCGGAGGCGATATGCTTAATTCCCTCTTTGGCTAGGGCGCCGAGGAGGAGCGTTGCTGTCGTTGTGCCGTCTCCGCACTGCTCTTGTACTTTTTGCACCACTTCTTTAGCAACGGAAACGCCCATGTTTTCAAACGGGTTTTTCAGAGTAATATCATTGACAATGCTATTGCCGTCGTTTGTGATTTTTGGTGTTCCGTAGCTCTCTTCCAAGCCCACATTTCTTCCTCGAGGACCTAGAGTGAAACCAACGAGATCGGTTATTTGGTCAATTCCGGAGATCAAAAGCTCGCGAGCCTGTTCTTCAAAGATAATCTGTTTTGGTGTTGTCATATATTATTTTCTCCTATTTCAATCTTAATACCATTTCTAACGCAGGGATCGAATGTGTGATTGAACCAATCGATATGCCGTCAACACCTGTCTCGGCATAGGCGCGTATGGTGTCTTGTGTAATGGTTCCGAGAGATTCCACGTAAACGCGTTTGTCGGTTTGACGGATGCGCCTCACACATTCGGTGATGGAGTAGGGGGACATACGGCTGAGCATAATTGCATCCGCTTCTGTTTTGAGAGCTTCATTTAGTCGGTTCAGGTGAGTGATTTCAACCTCTATCGGAAGATGGGGGTAGGTCTGTTTTGCTCTTTTGACAGCTTCTTGAATCGGATTGGAAAATTCTGCTGAAAGAAAGTAGAGGTGATTGGTTTTAATTACAATCCGATCATCAAGACCAAACCGATAGTTTACGCCTCCGCCAACGCGAACAGCGTATTTTTCAAGCGCTCTTAGTCCAGGGAGCGTTTTTCGAGTGTCGAGAATGTTGCAAGGTAAATCCGTAATGCGTCTGACATATTCATGGGTAGCAGTAGCAACCGCTGAGGCGTGTTGGAGGAGGTTGAGTGCGATACGTTCGCCGGAGAGCACTGCAATTGCTTTGCCTGTGACTTTTGCTAAGTCGGTTCCAGCCTTCACCTTTGCGCCCTCAGGGACGAGGGGGATGAATTTAACCTCTTCATCAATTTGGTAAAACAACTCTTCTAGGTATGGCATACCCGCAACGACAGCTGCACTTTTTGCAACAAATACGCCTGAGCAAATGCTTGCTTTAGGGACGCAGAGCTGCGATGAGATATCGCCGGAGCGAATATCCTCTTCAATTGCCGTCTTGATAAGTTGATTCATCTCGTCTTTCATTGCAAAAAGATTTTAACGAAACAGTCTCTTCCTTGCAAGCGAATTAGTGAGTATTAGGAGCCTTCTTCAGTATGGAAATTTAAGTTAATTTCAGGCTTAGGGGATCGAATGGTTTCGATCGTATTGATTTGAAGCATGACAAGTGAATAATCGAACTGTTCTTTTCCTTCTTTTAGGATAAACTGAAAGGGGCAAAAAAACCGGTCTGAAGCTGATCTTTGTGAGTTCATATACCCTATAGAATACACTCTTTTCTCTATCTTGTCCAATGATTTTCATCTCAAAAAATTGCCATTTCAATATATATAGGAACCTCTGAATTACTCAAGTTCATCGGAGGATATGGTGAAAATCGCAATCGTTGTCTTAGTTATTGCAGGTGTTTTTGCAGTGAATAATCAGTTGGTATCAGCTTCTATCGGTACTATTGACGGCAAGCTCTCCCCTTGCCCATCGACGCCAAACTGTGTGAGCAGTGGGCAAAACAATGGGTCGTCAGCCATTGACCCGCTTCCGCTTGTCTCAGCTGACGTTCTTTCGTTAATCGAAGGTTACCTGTCGAGTCACTATCGCGCGCAGGTGATGAGCAGAAAGTCTCATTATCTTCATGTTGTTGTAAGCACCGCTCTTTTTCGCTTTAAAGACGATCTTGAGTTTTTGGTTGATGAAGAGAAAGGCGTTGTCGATGTGCGGTCATCTTCTAGATTCGGATACTGGGACTTTGGCGTTAATCGCTCCCGAATAGAAAATATTCGTGAATTTCTTGAGGAGAAAACAGGGTCCTCAAGGTGATCTCAAGTAACCTCTGAAAAACTTCCATTTGCTCGACTGTTTTTTCAAATTCCCTCAAAAAGGGCGCTAAATTTAATCAACCTGAGTTGATCAGAGGCTCCTAAAAATATCTTCCCCATGAAAGGCCGAAAAAGTCTTTCGAGCGTCTAATATCTGCCTCGCCTCCTCCAAAAAGCAATGGAATAGAGTCTATGCCATCAATCCGTTTTTCAAAGGCGTGCGCATAAAAGAAGGAAATTTCATCGTAGCAGCTCCAGCGCCAAGTCCCGCCGAAAGAGAATAGATCTTCCGGGGTTTCAGGAGCGAGAAGACCTGGCAAGGTTGACTCGCCTTTCATCGGAGCTCTTGAGTTTTGATAGCCAATGCGAATAGATGCCATCTGATTGATCTTCCACTCAGCTCCGAGACGGACAATGAGCTGGTCACGCCAACCAAAACCGGGGCCGTCTTTGTCGCCGAGTAAGCTGTCCGGCCCTTCGGTACCGGGGACGAAGAATGAATGGTCGAGAGCGGCAATTTGATTCCATTTGATATATTCTAGGTCAAACTCAAAACTCAGGCAGGGCAGAGCTCTGATGGCAACTCCTCCCATCACGCGATGGGGGATCGACCACTTTCCTCGGTCAGCCAGGAAACCTTTGTATTTTTTAAATCGCTTCGCTGGAACCGGGGGTTGCCAAGCAAAGCCGACAGAGACGCAGTCAGAGACACGACTCATCCAACCAATGGTCAATCCAGCAGCTGCAGAGTAGTCGTACTTATTGTTGCTGACATAGTCAGGGTGGTCTGTAAAGAGCGGAATCGCAAGGTTTTCAAGTCCTATGATCTTCATTCTCATCACATGCACATCAAGACTGATTCCAGCGGCGTGGTTTGTTCCCAGCCGTACACTAAAAGTTGGAGAGAAGGTTTGATGGAGATATTCAAAGGCAAGGTCGGATGTGCCGAAAAAAGGGAAGGAGGTGTTGTAGTCTGACTTTACGAATGCGCGTGTGTACGCGACAAAACCGAGGGTAAAGTCGCAGTCGCAAATGTGTTTATTCACAGCAAGGTCGGGGAAGGGGTAATGCTCAGTGACACTGTTTGCAAAGCTGCCATTAATAAAGATGTTGTCGTTAATGGTTGAGGTGCCTTCTTGGTGGACTAAAGTGCCTCCAATATCGTAACGATTTCCAAGAAATGACATCGCGGCCGGGTTTTGCGCCCCCACAAGCGCATCTCGTGGCTCGGCGATCTGGGCATTTGCGCGGCCTTGCGACTTGGCACCGCCGATCGGCTGGATAAGCAGCGCTTGAATGTAGAGGGGAAAAAGAAGTAGAAGCGTAAATGTTTTCATTGATGCACTTTTTTTGAAATAAATTTCACTTATAGCGTTTAGAGGCGGATCTGTAAAGTGAAAAAATTAACGTTTTATAAGGAATCTTTAAAAATACATTCTTTAAGGAATGTCTGAGTAACCTGGGCTTCCGTCAGGACTCATCAAAGGATGCTAATGTCTCTTTATAGATTGTGCTTTTTGGCACCCCGCGTATTTTAGCGGCAATTTTGACAGCGTCTTGTTTTGAGAGTTGATACACGCTCATTAACTGCTCGACATGATCTGTTGGGGGGAGTGCATTCCAATCGAGAAAGTTTTCATCACCCTCGATCAGCAGTACAATCTCACCCCGCGGCTCCCTTGCTTTGAAACGGTCTAAAACTTCTCTAGGTGTTCCACGGACAATTTCTTCGTGTTGCTTTGTCAGTTCCCTTGCCACTGCAAGACGCCGGTTTGGGATGATGTCATGAAGCGCTTCTAAAGTAGAAACGAGTCGCTTGGGGGATTCGTAACAAATAGTTGTTCCCGGATACATGGCAAGATCTAACAACGCTTGGTTTTTTTTCTTGGGGAGAAATCCAATGAACTGAAATAGCCCGGCATCTAGACCCGAAACGGTAAGAGCTGTAATAAGAGCGCTTGGTCCCGGGATAGCTGTGACTGTAATCTCTTCGCGGAGACACTCTTCGACAAGCTCGCCGCCCGGGTCTGAAATTAGGGGAGTTCCTGCGTCGCTAATCAGCGCAATTTCCATTCCATCTTTTAGTTTCTCAATGACTTGGGACAATTTTCTTTTTTCGGAAAACTTATGGTAGCTCTCAAGCTTGTTGCTGATTTCATGCGCTTTTAAAAGGGTTAAACTGTGCCGTGTGTCTTCGCAAAGGATGAGATCGACTTTTTTTAACGTTTCGATTGCACGCTGTGTGAAGTCTTTTAAGTTTCCGATGGGGGTTGAGATAAGGTAAAGCATATGTATTTGGACTCACTCTGGCAAGCCTACTGATACTGAATAGGCTTGCTTAGAGTGTATGAGTTAAGGTGGCACCCAGATTCGAACTGGGGATGGAAGCTTTGCAGGCTTCTGCCTTACCACTTGGCCATGCCACCGTTAATGCTAAAGTTATACATGAGTGATTGAATCACGTCAAGTATCGGAAGGCTTAAAAAATTTAAAGTTCAGCTGTTTTCTTTCTATAATTAATTTTATCTTAATGATTTCCGTTCATAATAGTCAGTATGAGAGTAGATAACCAAATGCAATGGGATCGTTTTTGTAACGATATTGAAAACCGCTTAAGTCAGGTTGCGCGAGTGCCTGTGGTTGGCACTTTGGCAGGAGCTGCCAAGGTCTCATTTGGAACCGTGCAGCTGATTACAGCTGTTGCTAGCGCAATTTTCTCTTTTGCATGGAAAGATAATTTTATCTCGTTTGATAGATCCGTCAGTCATATCAAACATGGACTTGGCAATATTGCCGCTGGCGTTGCTGAGTCCATCCCATTTCTTGGCTTTTTTATTTATAGAGACAGACAAAAAAAAGAAGCGCCGCAAGTACTTCCCCATATCCGCCTCGTCACACATCATGAAAATAAGTGGATGCCTTACGCCTCTTTGGAGTCTGAGGATTTAGAAATCAAAATTTCTTCTGAGAATCTGTATTTAAGAGAAAAACTCAATTATATTGAAGATCGTATTTATGAAAAAGAGGTTGAAGAGGGGTTTGCAAACGTAAGCGAAAGGCTTGAGTATTCAAGGAGAGTCGTAAAGAATGTGCTGGATCAAATGTCAGAAATACCAGATGTCGACGAAAAAGTTCGAGAGAGTAGGGCACGATATCTTCAGTCGCCATATGTTGAGCCTTAGAACGAGTCTTTCGAGTCACTCAAGGCTCGAATTTTAGCGGAAATTTATCCAAAATTCAAGGGAGCTAGAATGATTTAGAGACCTCTAAAGAATGTCTTGTTCGATTTTAATCCTTGTCAAGCAAAGGATCAGTTTTGTAGCATTAGCTCCATTTAAAATGTGAAACAATGCACAATCATCTACACATGCTTTCCAAATACACAAGAGTGGCTGTCGATAGTCGCAGGGTAATGCCTGGCGACCTTTTTATCGCTTTAAAAGGCGCGCATACAGACGGACATGAATTTTTAGAAGAGGCAAAAACGCGAGGGGCGAAAATGGCTATTGTCTCTCGAAAAATGCCATCTGAACTCGAGCAGCTGGTCGTTGATGATCCGATAGAGATCTTGCAGGGAATAGCAAGGGAGAAGTTGAAAAGGCTATCACCAAAAATTATTGCAATTACCGGATCGTTTGGAAAAACAACAACAAAAGAGTTTACAGCGACCCTGTTAGAAGAAAGATTTTCCGTTTGGAAAACACCCGGGAACTGTAACTCTCAGGTTGGCTTGCCGTTAGAATTGATCAATGGGGTGTTGCCTTCGCACGAAATTATCATTCTCGAAATGGGGATGGACCGCCCGGGCCAACTCGATCTTTTAACTTCGATTGCCCCTCCAGATATTGCGGTCATCACGTGCGTCTCTCTTGTTCACGCCGCAAACTTTAGCTCTCTTGATGAAATAGCAAAAGCAAAAGCTGAGATTTTAAAAAGAGCCAAGATCGGGTTAATCCCTTATGAGTGGAAACATGTGGCATCCGGTTTTACTTTTTCTTTAAGTAATCCTCAGGCAGATTTTTATTTAGAAAAGGGGAGTGTTCCACTTCCTGCTCCTCATTTTGATTTAAATTTTTTAATTGCCTCAATTATTGCCATGTTAATGGGGATGGAAGAGCCGGAAATTTTGAAAAGAGCGCAGCATTTGACTCTTCCGAATAAGCGCTTTCAGGTGGTAGAAAGAAAAGGAGTCTCCTTTATCGATGATTCGTACAACTCATGTAGCGAATCTGTGAAGGCAGCGCTTAGCTCGTTGCCGAAAGGAAAGGGAAAAAAAATTGCTGTCTTGGGGTCGATGCTTGAGCTTGGATCTTTTAGCAAGGCATGCCACTTAGATATAGCAAAATTTGCCCTGAAGCACGTAGATCAACTAATTGTATTCGGACAGGAGGCGAGGATAATGTATGATTTTTGGGAAGGGGAAGGGCGTCCGTGTCTCTTTTTTGACTCGATTGAAGAGTTGATGGATACGATGAGAAAAGAAATCAATGAAGGTGATGTGGTCCTTGTAAAAGGCTCCCATGGAACTGATCTTTGGAAGGTAGTAGACAAATGGTGATGCATTTAATTTCTGTTTTTGAATCGATTTTTGGAATTAAATTTCCAGCCGCTTTTCACTACACCTCGACAAGAATGCTCCTAGCCTCTCTTACCGCTTTTTTAATTACGATTTTCCTAGGTCCTGCGTTTATTCGGGGATTGACTCGCCTGAAAATTGGCCAAAATATTCGCAAAGATGAGTGCCCTGAGCTTGGCAGGCTGCATGAAAAAAAGGAATCGACCCCGACAATGGGCGGGCTTCTCGTGCTTTTTTCAATGCTTTTTTCAATGCTACTCTGGATGAATTTGTCACATGGATTTACTCTCTTGCTTTTCATCACCACTGTTGTTCTCGGCTCTCTTGGAGCGGTTGATGATTATATGAAAATTAAGAATCGGAGTAGTAAAGGAATTTCCGGAAGGACAAAAATTTACGTGCAGCTCTCTCTTTCTCTATTGATTGCAGGTTTTTTATATTTCCCTTTTTGCGGATCGTTTTGCCAGCTCCCCGTCATTAAAGAGGCAATGCAAGAGGTCCCGCTTTCAGAGTTTATGCAGCGACTGTATGTGCCTTTTGTGAAAAATCCGGTTCACTTACCCGGAGGGATTATAACCGGGATCGTTTTTACCGCTCTTGTCATTACAGGAGCCTCAAACGCGGTGAATTTAACAGATGGACTCGATGGACTTGCGATTGGCTGTCTTGTCATGGTGGCAAGCGCATTTGCCTTGATTGCGTTTTTGTCCAATCATATTGAAATGGCCGAGTATTTAAATATCGTCTACATTGAAGGCAGTTCGGAAATTGCGGTCTACCTCCTCGCATTTCTTGGAGCCGGTCTTGGTTTTTTATGGTATAACGGCTATCCGGCGCAAGTCATTATGGGAGATACCGGCTCTCTTGCTCTTGGAGGAATTATTGGAGTATCGGCGGTACTTTTGAAGCGAGAGGTATTGCTTGCTTTGATTGGTGGTATTTTTGTTGCAGAGGCAATTTCGGTGATTGTTCAAGTATTAAGCTATAAGTTGCGCAATAAAAAACGAGTGTTTTTATGCGCCCCTCTGCATCATCATTTTGAGTTTAAAGGGTGGCCTGAAACTAAAGTCGTCATCCGCTTCTGGATTATCGGACTCATACTGGCCATTGTTGGAATCGTATCGTTAAAGTTACAATGAAAACGTATTTAGTTGTTGGACTTGGCGTAAGCGGAAAATCCGCTGTTTGTTTTTTGGAGCGATTGGGGCAGCCTGTATTGACCTATGAAGATGGGGATCGGATGCCGAATTTTTCCAGCATTGACACACTGATCCTCTCTCCGGGAATTCCACAGTCTCATCCGGTCGTGCAAAACGCAGCTGCAGCTGGGATAGAAGTCATCGGAGAAATGGAGCTAGCATGCCGCTATTTAAAGTGCCCCGCGCTTGGAATCACCGGGACCAATGGGAAGACAACAACAACATTGATGACAACTCACGTTTTAAATGCGCTTGGGTTTTCCGCCCATGCTCTTGGTAATGTTGGAACACCGCTGACATCATGTGCACTTGATCTTGGAAAAAATGATATTGCGGTTCTCGAATTTAGTTCATTTCAACTTGAGACAATGAGCGCAAAAGTCCTTGATGCCGCTCTGATTTTAAATATTACCCCTGATCATCTTAACCGTTATCCTACATTTGAGCAGTACGCGCAAACGAAGCTGAAAATCGCGGATTGCCTAAAGCCTTCAGCCCCTTTTTTTGCCCCGCAAAACACGCTTCGTCAATTTTCATTATTATTTAATCATAAATCACTTGAAACGTTTTCCGTTGAAGGGTATACAGTTAACCAAATCAATAAAGCGGCGAGTCAAACGCTTTGCAGACAGTTTAATGTGTCTCAAGAGCAGTTCGATCAGGCAGTTATGGATTTTCAGGTGCCTATGCATCGGCTTGAGCGGGTCGCAAGTATTGATGGAGTTGTCTATTATAATGATAGCA
>SLOH01000181.1 GCA_007132595.1 Waddliaceae bacterium
AGCTTGATCCTAAAAAAGGAGCGGGAACAATCGGACGGCCGCACATTGCAAATGCCATGATTGAAAGAGGCTATGTCTCAACGATTGAAGAGGCGTTTCATCGATTCATCGGGGACAATAAACCGTGCTTTTCAATGGGCCCAATTTTTACAGTCGCAGAAACAATTGACATTATCCACGAGGCCAATGGCCTTGCAGTCATTGCCCATCCGCACCTAATTCACGACCGAACGATCGTTCAAAAGCTTTTGCAACTCAACTTCAATGGAATCGAGTGTTACTATGCGCAATTTCCTAAAGAGAAAATTCATCCATGGTTGAAAATCGCTAAAGAAAAGAACTGGCTGATTACCGGGGGTTCCGATTTTCACGGCAGTGTCAAGCCGAAATCAAGACTTGGCAGCTCCTATATCAATGAAGAGCTCTACACTCAAATCAAACAGGCGTGCCATGCATGAGACACTTTCGAAGCTCTATGCCCTTCAGGGAAAAAAATTTGAAAAATACGGTCTTGAAAACATGGAGCGTCTGGCGGATTATTTTGGCCATCCGGAAAAATGTTTTAAATCTATCCATATTGCCGGCACAAATGGCAAAGGTTCGACAGCGTATAAAATCGCAAGCGCTCTAACAAACGCCGGCTACAAGACCGGGCTTTTCACCTCACCTCACATCTCCTGCATCCGAGAGCGCATTCAGATTGATGGAGAAATGATCTCAGAGCAGCAGTTTATGGAACTACTTCCAGATCTATCAGCCACGATTTTTGAGCTGCTGACAATAACAGCATTTCGCCACTTCGCAAAGGAAAATGTTGACTATGCGGTAATTGAAACCGGTCTTGGTGGAAGACTTGACGCCACAAACATTATCACCCCGGTTCTTTCCGTGATTACCTCAATTGCCCGTGACCATGAACACATTTTAGGATCATCCCTCAAACAAATCGCGCAAGAAAAAGCCGGGATTATCAAGCCGGGCGTCCCCCTTATTCTTGGGCCAAACACCCCCTACCTCACCTCTCCTTTAAAAATACAAGACCGCTTTCAAACGTTCGATAAGGAAAATAGCGCCATTGCTCAAATGGCCTTGACTCAATTGAACATTGCTCCAGACGCAATACAGAAAGGCATTTGCTCTCGCCCTCCATGCCGTATGGAGGTGATTGCCTACAAAGGTCGAAATGTCATACTCGACGTCGCCCACAACAAAGCTGCCATCGAAACTCTTTTCAAAAGTCTTAATCCCCCTCCCGACACGCTGCTCTTCGCGCTTTCTGAAACGAAGGATATCGACGGCGTCTTGGATCTGATCAATCGCAAAAGTCAACCAGTATGGGTAACAGAGGGTGCAAATCCAAGAAAAATGCCCTGCACATCACTTGCCAAGCGACTTAACCGTAACTTTCATGCCATACCCGACTGTCGCCTTGCATTTGAAGATGCCATTGATCAGACACCGCTAGGCGGCAGCCTTCTGTGCTTCGGAACTTTTTTTATTATGTCGCAGATCCGCTTGAGCCTTGGTATCGATGAACCGCTGGATCCGGAAGATTTAAACGAAAAAGTTTAATTCCGCGAATTGGATATAATTCAAAATTCAGTTAGAGTCACAAACAGAAACTTCTGATTAAAAAAGGTGATTCATGAAAACTGTATATTTGACACTTGTATTTTCAATCTTCTTACTACCTCTGAATGCCATCACCTCATCATTCAATGGAAGGTCTCAGGAGGAGGTGGCCGAGGTAGAACTTCCAAACCCACTAAACCTTCAAGCGAATTGGCCGCAGTACTTCAATGTCGATGAAGATGAATTTGATGCACGTGTCGCGAGTCTGAGCAGCCTATTACAAGACTTTTATGAGCAACTAGAAACTCAAGAGGAAAAGGAGGAAGCCGCAAGGGCAATCCAAAATATTACCCTACATCTTGAATCACTGAAACACTTAAAACAACAGGTCGTTGAAGCGCCAAAACTTGAACTTGCATGGATCCCCAAATCTTCTTACCAATTAGATGAGTATATTGAAATTTCAGGTCAAATTCGAGAATTAAGACAGCAGATCGATTTCTTAAAGTCAGATCTCACACAAACCACATACACAATTTCTAATCTCTCTCAAACCTACAGCAACACCTACGCAAGATATTTAAGACTCGATGGTCGTACAAAACAAAAATTCTTCCTCGGCCTTGAAGTGCTTTCGCTTGGAACAAGGCGCCTGTACTTACAAGCAGAAGAGCGCTTAGATAGAGAAATTGTTGCTGCCAATGAAGAGCGTTTGGCGGTGCATACACAAAAACGCAAAGTCATGAAAGGCGAACTAAGAGCCGATCTTGATTTGCAAGCAATCGAAAGAGAGCAGGAAGATCTGCGCTTAAGCCAAGGCCGTATCCAACAAAAAATCACAGAACTCGAAACGAGGTCGATTCAAAGACATGATAAATTAAGTGCAAATGGAGAGGCTCGTCTTGTCGACCAAAGACTGCTCAATGCTCAAATAGAAGAGGCCTTGATCAATGCGCAGCTCTTTTTTCTGGATGCAAAAACCACATTAGCCAAAGCACTCAACTCTCCTGAAGAGATCCAGTATGAAGAAAATGTCAGACCCATTCGGACATTTAGAACAGAAACAGAAAACCTAATGGATTCGTGGCAGGAGGTCGCGAGCGCCGGAATGGACCAGATCAGCCAAAAACTGATCGCAATTAATGATGAGAATGAAGAGGAGCAAAGAGCTGCCTACCGAGAGGCACTTGACTTATCTGTTTCAACTCAAACGCTTTTACAAGCTCTGTCAGTCGAACTTTATCATATCCGGCTCGTGAATGAGCTCATTCTCCAAAACATCACAAGACAGCAGTCGACAGTCGATCGTCTAGTCTTTAATTTTGAACGCTTTTGGCAAGGAACAAGAGGAACAATCGAAAACTGGCTCTATTACAGTCTATTTGAGGTTGGAGGAATTCCGATTACATTAATCGGCCTTCTAAGAGCCGCCCTTATTGTTTTAGCCTCTTTTTGGGTATCTAATTTTATTGGTAGAAGCACGCAAAAGTTTGCTAAGGGAAGTGGGAAGGTGGGCGAGCCTACCCTCTATACGTTTCGTCGTATTTTCCATTATATCATTATTTTTCTAGGTATCCTTTTAGCGCTCGGCTCACTCGGCTTGACAATGGGAAACCTTGCGATTGTTCTAGGGGCTCTGGGTATTGGACTTGGGTTTGGGCTACAAAATATTGTGAACAACTTCCTTTGTGGTCTTGTAATACTATTCGAGCGCAACGTAAAGGTTGGAGATATTGTCGAGCTTGAGGAAGGATTGATCGGGAAAGTTGTCGAAGTAAACGTACAAAATACAACCCTGCACACCTTTGACAGCCTTGACGTTCTTGTTCCCAACTCATCGGTTGTTGGAAAAAACGTGATCAACTGGACGAAAAACTCCTCTTTCCTACGGTATCACGTCCCTTTTACCGTTGCATATGGCACTGACCAAAACTTGGTAACAGAAGCTGTTTGCGAAGCTGCATTAAAGGTTGGCTACACACTGACGGACTTTCCCGGCATTCCCGAACCTGATGTCTGGCTTGTGAAATTTGGTGATAACGCTCTGCATTATGAACTGATTGTCTGGGTCGACTTGAAGAAGCCTGGGGTCAGAAAAGGGATTTTAGCTGCTTATCTATCTGAAATTGAGTTTGCGTTGAAAAAACATAATATCAATATCCCCTTTCCGCAAAGAGATCTCCATATTAAATCAGTACCTGAAGAGGGTATCTACATCAGGTCCGAAAAATGAAACACGAGGGGCAAAAAACGTGCGAACTCTGCGGAAAAAAGTTCAGCACTAAAGAGCTGTATCCGCTCCCATTTGTACGTCACACCGTTTTAGCTACCGCTAAAAAAACCACTCCGGAACTTCGTTTGGATGGGTTTATTTGCTACCCGGATTTGCGAAAAATCAGCTCGCTGCACTTTGAAGAGGCCTTAAGTCAAGAGAAAGGTGTTTTGACCGATCTTGAAAAGGAGGTGCTACTCAGTTTAAAAGAACATGACGTTCTGACTGAGAATGTCAATAAAGAGTTCGAGACGAATCTAACCTTTGGCCAAAAGCTTGCCGACAAAATTGCAAAATTTGGCGGCAGCTGGGCGTTTATTTCATTTTTTGGAATAGTGCTTGTGGTGTGGATGACAATTAATACCATCCACTTGTTTGAGCAGCCCTTTGACCCCTATCCCTTCATCTTGTTAAACCTTGTCCTTTCATGTCTTGCCGCCGTCCAGGCGCCTGTGATTTTAATGAGTCAAAACAGACAATCTGCAAGAGACCGGATCTCGTCTGAAAATGATTATCAAACGAATCTAAAGGCAGAACTTCAAACAAGACAAATTAACGCCAAACTCGATTTGTTAATGAAGCACCATTGGCAAGACATGCACGAACTCAAACGGCTTCATGAGGAAGTTTTGCAAGAGTATCCGCAAAAAAAAGAGTAACCTAAGCTTTAAAAATTTGCTCAGGGCATCTCCTAAAGTGTAAAAGTCTTGGTTTAAGTCCGGTGATATGATTAAATAGGTAATCTACCATTAATTTAAAATTGAGGAAGATCTGTATGGAAGAAATTTTAACCTGGTTTCAAAACCATCCAGGGGTCCTTGGATTCTTGGTTTCAAGCTTTGTCTTTTTTATTACCATTTTTTTAGTCTCTAAAAGGTGGATAGGATTTAGCATTACTCTTCTTTTACTTTTATTTGCCCTTGTCAGCGGAATGACAATTGCCAACCAACAAATGCTTTTAAGACAAATTAACTCAAGTAGCCATGACACGTCCGTTGAGTACCTCAATGACTAAAACCTCACTTGTGGGGATCCTTAATCTCACACCGGATTCTTTTTTTGATGGGGGCAAATACTCAGCATTAGATGCTGCTGTTCAAAGGGCCATTCAAATGGAAAAAGAGGGCGCGGACATCATTGACATTGGTGGAGAGTCCACCAGGCCAGGCTCGGATTCTGTCCCTGAAGCTTTGGAACTTGATCGCGTAATACCTGTTCTAAACGCCATTAAGGAACGCGTCTCTTGCGATTTATCAATTGACACAATGAAACCTAAAGTTGCAGAGGCAGCCATCGATTCCGGAGCCACTTACCTCAATGACGTCTCCGGATTTTGCAGTCCCCGGATGCGAGAGATTGCAGCTGGCCACTCAGTTAAACTGATCGTGATGCATATGCTTGGAAAGCCAAAGACAATGCAACAACATCCGGTCTATTTAAACGGGGTTCTTGACCACATCAAACAGTTTTTTGATCAGCGGGTCGATGATCTGATCAAATCGGGAGTTTCCGAATCGCAAATCATTTTAGACCCCGGAATTGGATTTGGAAAAACTGTTGATGATAATCTTGAAATTATACAAAATCTGCACAAACTAAAAGAAATCGGATTCCCCCTATTCATTGGCTTATCCAGAAAGTCTTTTATAGGGAAAATGCTCGGAATCGAAACAAAAGATCGCCTCCCTGCCACAATTGCAATGAACACGATCTGTTTATTAGAAAATATAGAATATATTCGCGTGCACGATGTGAAAGAACATCGCATGGTGATCGACCTGATTGATAAAAAGAATGAAGTTTTTAATTCCCGGCGTTGAAATCGCCATTATCACATTTATCTTCTACTATATCATCTCCTTTTTCTGGAACACGCGCGCGATGGATTTATTCTATGGGATATTAGCTTTTGCGGCATTATATGCAGGAGCGACTCTTCTTGAGCTCCCTGTCTTAAAAAAGCTAATGCTCTACTTTGTCAATGGTGCTGTCATCGCGCTCTTAATCATCTTCCAGCCGGAGGTGCGCCTCGCACTCTCAAGGTTAAGCGTGAAGGGTAAAAAGTATCGAGAGACAACAGAGTTTGATAAATTCCTCGATCAAATCTCAGGGACTGTCTACCGTTTATCAGAAAAGCGCACAGGGGCGTTAATTGTTCTTGAAAAGCACGACTCGCTTGAAGAGTTTGCCAATAAAGCCGTCTTACTTCACGCGGAATTTACCCCGGAACTGCTAGAGTCGATCTTTAGCACCACAACTCCCTTGCACGATGGAGGGGTGATTATCAGAGGCTCTGTCATCCTTGCTGCAGCTTCCATTCTGCCGCTAGCAGACGAAAGCGCGCAGATCACCAAGTCAATGGGGACGCGTCATCGAGCCGCCCTTGGAATTAGTCAGATCACAGACGCTCTTGCCATCGTCGTTTCAGAAGAGACCGGCACGATTGCCATTGCACGAGACGGCATTATCACACGCGGGGTCAAACCCGATCGCTTCCGCGGAATTATTCGAAGTGTTTTTACAAACCCAAGGCCGGTAAAAACTAATACAAAACAGTTTGGCCTGATGCAGAAAGTGAAAGAATGGATGGGTTAGTGCGAATTTTTACAGAACATTGGCAACACAAACTGCTCGCGCTTTTTACAGCGCTTGTTCTCTGGATCTTTGTCAACCACTCGATCACAGAGACAAAAGCAATTCCAAACGTTCCGATTCGTGTCATCAATTTACCACAAGACAAAGCGATTTCAGGAATGCTTCCGGGAGGATATCTGAAAGACCGCATCGCCCTTACGCTCACCGGAAGAAAAGATGCTATTATGGACCTTGAGTCCTCAGACCTAGAAGTTCATATCGACGCGCAGACCTCAGGATCAGACGACTGGGCGGTGACGATCGTTAAGAGCATGTTGGTCAGCCTCAATCCGGCTTTTGATCCTAAAAGACACATTACTCACGTCAGGCATAATGAATTCATTTTAAAGCTCAGCGACCTTGTGGTGGATAAAGTGCCGATCCGCATTAAACACCCAATCGGGCACTCCCCCTCAGGATACGAATTTTTAGATATTTGGCCCTACTCTCTTCAGCAAACCGTAAGCGGACCAAGAGAAGAAGTCGAACAACTCAAAATGAAGGGCGGACTCAAGCTATATCTGGATCTGAATTTAGTCAGTCAGGAGCAGCTTGATCAGTTGATTGCCAATCACACCGGCTCGCACGAAGACGAAGTAAATTATTTTGTGCCCGATAAATATAAACGCGTCATGATCCCTTTTGAAAACTCCCGTATGCAAAAAATCAATGACCCAAATGCCAAAGATCTTCGAATTACTTTCCTTAGAAAAAAAATCCACCGCATCGGCAAACCGATTCCCGTCCAAGTCTTCTACCCGATGAAGACAAGCCACATCCTCAATCCAAACAAATACCCTCTTAAGGAAGGTGAGGCAATTACAATCCATAATGGAATCCCTTATCTTAAGGTCCCATTATATACAAAGAATGTGAGCCGCATCTTTTTAGACGTCGTACTCGAGCACCTGCAACTTGTCGTTATCGCAAGCCCAACAGACGAGAAGAATTCTCTTCCATGGAGTTTAGAGGTCATCAACCCACAGCAACTTGAGGAGAGATATGTTGCACTGTCACTTGAAGACCCCTTAGCTGATCCAGATGATCGAGAGTCTGCACCATTTAAACATGGGGAGCACTTGCGTAAAAGATTTCGTGAATACCTATTTCGCCTAAAACTCTTCACATCTCCGAATAAGCCCCTTGAGCTTAAGGCCTCTCTTGAAGAAGACTCCATTGAAGTTGAGCTTAATAAAAGGTAAGTCATTAATGCCTGAAAATCGCTACTTTACCCACCAGCCCCTTGTCACTACACAAAACGTCTCTCTTGAGAACAGCGAGCACCGGCATATATTTAAAGTGATGCGGGGTGCAGTCGATGATACAGTTGAACTTGTAAACGGAAAGGGGCAACTTGCACAAGCAGTCATTACAACGATTGATAAAACGAATGTCGATTTAGAAATTGTAAGTGTCGACTCCTTTACTCCCCCTCCGCCGCTTATCTTAGCGGCAGCGCTCCCAAGACTCAACCGCCTGGATTTTATACTCGAAAAAGGGACTGAACTCGGGATGACATCCCTCTGGCTTTTCCCTGGAGAAAGAAGTGAAAAGAAAACAGTTTCAGAAAACCAGCTCAAAAGATTTCACTCGATCTTAGTTTCCGCCATGAAACAGTCGGGGACTCTTTTCCTTCCAGAAATTGAGATTAAACCCCCAATAAAAAAATGGAGCGCACTCCCCTCTAACGCATGCTTTGGAAGCCTTGACCCCGATGCCTCCCCTCTGATCCATGAACCCAGTGCCTCTTTAGTTGTTATTGGTCCGGAAAGCGGATTGACGCGGAAGGAAGAAAGTCGACTCATCACACTTGGGGCAAAGGCAGTCAAACTGCATAGTCACATCCTCAGGACAGACACCGCCGCCATTTGCGCTCTTAGTTTAATGTCGCAAAATTATCAGTGAGATCGCACGGTTTCAAAAACTCTTCTTACGAAGGGTTAATTGTGACACCCTTGTAAACCAACGCTTTTTCAGGATCAATTGTCACAAGCTGACCCTCTTTTAAAATGCGAAAGGCCGCATCGGCGCGAACAATCACCGGCTTTGATAACTCTTTTGAAAGATTAAGGAGAAAAGATTCAGAAAA
>SLOH01000177.1 GCA_007132595.1 Waddliaceae bacterium
AGTCTTTACATAAGGTTGATGGGGTTTAAAAAGTAGGTACTAAGAAGTTATGACATTTGAACCCACGCACACAATGTCTGCCTCTAGATCCGCACGCTTCCGTCGCGCGGCCTTCGACTCCATTCCCGCTTTTTTTGGCTATTTCTTCTTAAGCGCAGTGTGGGGTGTCTTGTGGAAACAGTCGGGACTACCCACTTTTTGGGCTCCTTTCTTTAGCTTCTTTGTATATGCAGGAGCCACACAGTTTCTTGCTCTTCCGTTTATCCTAGTTAAAGCAGCTCCGATTGCGATGATTCTTTCTGTCCTTCCTGTCAGTTTAAGAAATAGTTTTTACACAGTGGCTTTGATTGATCGGCTGCCCAAAAAACTGTGGCTTCGCCTTGTCTATACCTTTACACTTGTCGATGCTCCCTTTGCGATACTCACATGCCGTACAGACGAGGAGTGTCGCGATCTTTGGTACTGCATGCCGCTTTTGCTTCTCTCATATTTTTACTGGATCATTGGGACTTTAGCCGGTCTTTGGTTGGGGAGTTATATTCCAAGTGAATTTTATGCCATGGATTTTGTACTTCCCGCGCTAATTGCCGGTCTTGTGTATGAGCAGTTAAGGAAGTTTAGCAAATGGTGGCAGCCGCTCCTTGTCGCAGTAGGAAGCGCTGGACTTACAATGTTGACTCTCGGACACGACTGGTTGTTTCCGTCAATTGGGATCTGCGTGGTCGCAATTCTTTATCGTTCGACAAAAGGAGGGATGTCATGACTGTTGTTCAAGCATTGATTGCTCTTTCTCTATTAACGATCATTACAAGGATGGGCCCTCTTTTAGCATCTAATTGGCTCCGTAGCCAGCCTTGGATTAAGGATCTCTCCGCCCAACTTCCGGCGATGATTTTAGTGCTTTTGCTGATTCATCAGTTGGAAGGCTACTACTTAACTTTAAGTCACAAAAGCATTTCGGCGACAGTTGCAATTATTGCAACGCTCGTGATTCAGCACTGGCGTCGGCAGTTAGTTGTCAGTATTGGTGCGGGTATCTTGTTCTTCTTTGTTATCGAGCAATTCTTCTTATAACTCGAAGTAAATGGGACACGTGAATTCAAGCCGCACATTGGAATTTATTTAATCACGTGGACCTGAGTTAATCAGACCTTCCTTTATTTCGAATCTTAGGAGATGTATTTAAAGAGTCAAAGTGAATAGATGCAATATCGGTAAATGATCGCTTGCAGTCGCACCATCGCCGGAGGTTCCTTGATATAAGCTCCGGCGTGGTTAATGCGTATTACTTTTTTGTGATCTTAATTGATTTGATTAATACGGGCTCTTCCGGCACGTCATCTAACCCTTTTTGAGAGTGTGTGTCGACTTTTTTGATCGCATCGATAGTTTCCATCCCATCAATCACTTTTCCAAATGCGCAGTAGCCGCGTCCTTGAGGAGACTCATCTAGGAAGGTGTTGTCCGCTACATTTATAAAGAACTGCGATGTTGCGCTATGAGGGTCTGAGGTTCTCGCCATGGCGATAGTCCCTCTCGTGTTTGAAGGGGCGGTTGCAGCTTCATTGACAATCGGATCTTTTGTCTCTTTTTGTTTAAGATCTTTTGTAAACCCGCCGCCTTGAACCATAAAACCGTCGATCACTCGATGAAAAATCGTTCCGTCATAAAATGAATCAGTCACATATGAGAGAAAGTTTTCAACAGTTTTTGGTGTCTTTTTGTCGTAAAGTTCAATCGTGATGTTTCCTTTAGAGGTTTGAATAACAACTTCGGGCATAGCATAGACCTTGGTAAAGAGTAATAAAAAAATAAATATTCGAATCATGACAAAGAGGATAAATGATCCCAAGATTTATTGGAATATGTTACCGTTTGAAAAAAAGGTGGAAAATGTCAAAAGATAAGTTTACAGAACTGCACCATGCAGAGAGAAACACCTTGCTTGCTTATGAAAGGACATATGCTGCGTGGGTGAGAACAGGTCTTACGGCACTAGCAGCAGGGCTAGGTCTTGAAAAACTATTCAGCGGGACAATCCCTTTTCTTTTAATGAGAAGTTTAACTTTTATGTTAATTTTTCTCAGTATGATTGCGTTCATCTCTTCTGCTCTCACATATTTAGAAGTGAAAAAAATCCCGTTTGTTAGAGGCGAGCTGACAACCTCTCCGTATCTGTTGACTAGTTTAAGTCTTCTGATGGTGTTTCTTTGCATCTTAATTCTTTACTCCATTTGGAGATACAATCCGCTTGCAGAATCAATCCTTTAATCATGAACTTAACCTGTGTACACGCTTATCATTAATTCAGGAGCAATTAGATGACAAAAATGTTTAAAGGGCCGCGCTTTGATGTTGAACGAGTCGCTGTAAACGGACATGAGAAAGACTACGTTGCACACCCGGGCGCTGTTGTCATTCTTGCCTTTGTGAAGCAGATGGAGATTTTGCTGATTAAAAATGAGAGATTTGCAGTTGAAAAAACGCTATGGGAGTTGCCGGCTGGCACTTTAGAAAAAGATGAAAAACCCATTGAAACAGCGAGTCGAGAGTTGATTGAAGAGACCGGCTACAAGGCCTTAACTCTCGATCCTCTTTTAGAATTTTATACGACACCCGGTTTTTGTAATGAAAAAATACACGCCTTCACAGCGTTAGACCTTGAGCATGTCGGCCAGAATCTAGATGCAACAGAGGTGATCACGGTTCACCCCACCTCCTTTACAGAGGCGCTTCAAATGATCGATCGAGGGGAGATCATAGATGGTAAAACGATAACCACATTATTATATTATGAGCATAAGAAAACGCGTTTATAAGATTATTTTTGAGAGTGACACTCCTGCGGGAAAATGGTTTGATCTTGCGCTAATTGTTGTGATTATTGCAAGCGTCATCACAGTTATGCTCGACACGGTTCAGAGTCTGAATGTTCAATACGGCTCGTTTTTTTATTTGCTTGAGTGGATGTTTACGATTGTCTTTACGATCGAATACCTACTTCGTTTATGGTCAACTGACAGACCTCTGCATTACGCAAAGAGTTTTTTTGGTGTTATCGACCTGATCAGTTTTCTTCCCACCTACCTAACTTTGTTGATTCCCAGAACCTATTTTTTTCTAACGTTTCGCATCCTGCGCGTCTTAAGAATTTTTCGTATCCTTAAACTTGCAAAGTACATTCAAGAAGCAGATGTCTTGTTATTGGCACTAAAAAACACGCGGAAAAAGATCTTTGTTTTTCTCTCCGGTCTACTAACGCTGGCCGTAATTTTTGGAGCGATGATGTTTCTGATTGAAGAGGGCGCTTCCAGTGGGTTTACTAGCATTCCAAGGAGTGTATACTGGGCGATAGTGACAATCACAACGGTCGGTTACGGCGATATCTCGCCGGTCACCCCACTTGGTCAAATGATTGCGTCATTTACGATGGTTATTGGTTATAGTATCATTGCGATCCCGACAGGTTTTGTGATTTCAGAGATTCAAACTGTAAGAAAGACAAAAAATTCTCGCCCAAAAGTGTGTTGTAAGGCGTGCGGTCAAGAGCTTGAGTAGTCTGGTAACGAAGGGTTGAACTTAATAATCTCTTTTCCAAAAGAGGTTCAGCACCCCGTTTTGGTCATCGTCAATCTCTGCGCGAACGTTAATCGAGGGTGTCAATTCCGTTTCGATACGCACGGCATTTTGCCCCCCTTCTTCATCAGCATTGGTTAAATTTCTACAGACAGAAACCATTGTACGGTCAGTAATATACTTGCCGATATTTAGGGAAAATCTTGAGGCGTCTCCCGACTCACTTGTGACAACTTCAATGCGGTCAAGCCCGGTAGTTTGCTTGATTTGGGTGAGCAGATCGCTTGAGCCGTCTTTGTCCGGTTGAAATGTCGTTGTAGAGGCGCTTAGCATGTCGCTTTCAGCAGGGGAGAGTTGCGCGATTCCGCGGTTAAAAAGAATCCAAGAGAGGATCTCGCGTTGCGACATCGGAGGGGTGGAGCGCAGGGAGTAGGTCGGATCGCCTGTGGGTCCTCTGACAAGGAGCTCAATCGTGTTATTTTTAATTGCAACGCGGCCATTGAGTGAAATCGTTGCTTTTTTAATATCACCATCAAAAGAAAGTGTTCCTTGTGTCAATGTAAAAACCCTGCCTCCGGCGTTGGCCTCTCCGTTTTTTAGGTGTAGCGCGCCATGATAGGTGTCCTCATCCATCGTTCCTTTCACTTGGACTTTCCCCATCCATTCGCTAAAAAAGTCTTTCCCTTCGATGCGTGCCGGTTGTTCTGTTTCAATTTCAATATCAAGTGTGACGGGAAGCGCGCTTTCTTGTTCAGTTAAGACTTGCAGATCGGGTGGGTCTATGACATTGACATATGTCACATTTAAGGTGATCGGATCTTCTCCCGTCCGTTCGGGGAGTGTGTAGCGAGTGTTATAGCTTAAAAGTTTACCGGTGAGTGCGGCGCCGGAAATGTCTCCCTTAAGATTAAGTTCTCCATGAAAATTAGTGGAATAGAGACTCCAATCGGTAAAGTGCCCCTTTTCGATATTTGTTTGTAGGGTGAAGGGGAAATTGTCGTTAAAATCTACTCGTCCGGTTGCTGTGTAAATCCCTCCTAGCTCATCAACTGCTTTAAAATCTTGCAGAAGAACGCGGCTTAAATTCCCATTAATTGAGGCTTGAACATGGGAGAACTGCAAATTAAATTCATCTGACTCAAAAGAGGCATCTTCGATAAAGCAGGCGTACTCAAAAAGGTGGGGAGAAATGTCGCATTTAACATGAATGTCACCGTCAATTTCAGGGAAATCGGCTTTTACAAGCCTTTCAATCTGGGTGATATTTAGCGTTGTTGACAGATGAGTAATAAACTCTTTTTCTTTGTTGTCGAGTACGTAGTCAATATTGAAGTGGTAGGGGTGGTCTAGGTCTTGAAAATCCAGAGACGCTTTACCATTTGCATTGAGACCTCCATATTCTCCCTCGAGGTGGGCGGTGAGGTTTTCAAAATCTCTTCCTTCCACTTGAAATTTTTGACTTTGCAAATGGAGGATAAAGAATGGGCGTGAAAATTTTCCGGCTAGCGACAATTTTCCAAAAAGTGATCCTGAAGCGGAAAAGGGGAGTTCCGACAGATCAAGTTGAGTGAGCTGTAGCTCGGAACCATCAATAGAGCCGTCTTTTGAAATCGAGATTTTTCCGGCGAGCTCTGCCGGACCAAAATGGCCTCGGAGGTTTGAAAAAGAGACCCCTTTTTCTGGATCCATTGAGAAAACTCCTTCAGCCGAAGCTTTGTCAGACCAAACGAATTGAAACCTGCCACGATCATTTTTAAAATCAATTTTTGTTGCCAGTGTCTCTCTGTTTTTCATATGAATCAAGTCAAGGTAGCCGGTTGCGCTGTACGCATCAAAATTCACCGATGCGATTCCCTTGAGGCGAAGAGGGGAGGTGTGCGCACTTGCAAGGGAGGGTGTAGTGGTTGCAATCCCGTTAATATCGAGTTGGGTCAGTGTCAAAGTTTTCTTAAACAAGTCCCAAGGGCGAATTTGCGCCTCAATTTGATCGATCGCAATCACCGGCTGAAGGTCGCGGCTGATGCGAACATGTTTGGCTCTAAGGTTGAAGGGAGGAGAAAATGAATAAGAGCCGATTTCTAAGTCGTAACCTGTCGATTTCGTGAAATACTCAACGAAGTATCGCTTGAGGTCATTCTTAACAGGTTCTGTTTCGATTAACAGAATCACAGCAAGAAATATCCCGACAATTGTGGCAAAAATTGCTTCAAAGATTCGGATAAAAATTTTCAAAACGCCTGCCCCACGCTAAAGTAAACCTGACCCCAGCTATCAATTCCCTTTCTTCTGTTTAAAGGAAATGCAACATCTAAACGCAAAGGGCCAACGGGAGTGTAGTACCGCAACCCCACTCCTACAGAATGTAGCAGTGTTGGGAGTTTTCTTGTTTCAATAATTCTTTTAAAGTCTTCATCTTCTTCTTGAGCTGCGATAATCTGTTTGGTTCCTGTCCAGATAGGTGAATCGAAAACGTTTCCAAAGTCATAAAAACTGACGAGACCAAATTTAGCAGTTGCATGCCATCTGAGTTCAAGAGATTGCGTGAAGATTGACTCACCGCCAATGGGTTTATCACTTCTCTTGCCATCCTCTTTAAGTGTTGTTAAAATCGAGCTGACAGTAAAATAGTCGTAACCGCGCAAATTATTCTCAGACCCTGCGTAAAATCGCTCGGAAGGGGGAATGTTTTCTCTCGATGTGCCGATAGTGGTTCCCAAAGTTGTTTTAGACGCAAAAACCAATCGGGCACGAGTTGAAAGTGGATAGTACGTTGTATAGGTACCAATCAGCGTATGGTAATCGAAGTACGGGGTTGTAATTTGAAATGAAGGAATCACTTTTAACGAAAGGGAGCTTCCATCTTGCGGGTCGAGCAGATCGCATACATTGCTCCAGTACATATGCAGCGGAATTTTGAATAAATTATACGAACGCTCGATGACACAGTCGATAATGTCTGTTCCCGGGAGCGGATCGGCATCTGCACTTGAGTTGAAAAGGTTTGTGTATTTTAGTCCATATGAGAACCTAAACGTTGGTGTCACCCGCTTATTTAGAAGCGCAGTCAAGCTGAGGGATCTTTCTCTATACGCCTCAACTTTTTCATGTTGAAGCTCTGTTCGGAAAATTAAGTCCTGGTCTTGTGTCCAGACGTCGGGTTCAATATAGAAGAAGTTAATATCTTGTCTCTTCTCAAGAGCCTCTAAAGTAATCCCGACATGTTCACCGGAGTGAAAGTAATTGCGATGCCTCCACTCTGAAGTGAAACCGGGACCGAGCTGAGTAGAATAACTTCCCCCCACTTCGAAAGTTCTTTGGGGCGCCTCTACCACATCAATTTGCATTGGTAGGTATTGACCATCGATGAGTTCATTGTCGTGTGAGATTGAGATCGATTGAAATAGACGTGAATTTTCTAAAGAAAAAAGCGTGGACTGGACAGCACATGGGTCGTATGGGGCTCCGTATCTCCAATGGAGTTTTTTGTAAAAAAAACAGGGAGAGACTGAAAAATTTCCGCTAATTTTCACATCACCAAAGTAGGCGTAGGGACCCATATCAATGTTGTATCTGACAGTGACTTGCGTACTTTCTTGATCCACAGTAACTTCACGCTTTTCAAGCTTTGCAAACGGATGGCCACGGCCGGAAAGAAAGTTTAGTAAATTTTGCTCGCCCTCTAAGATCCACTTCGGCCTGGCCTCGCAACCGAGATAGAGACCTAAACTTTCCGGTGTCAGCATGTAGGGATTCGGACATATTTCGACTCTTTCAAGCAGAAAGACCGGTCCTGGATCTATTAAGTATGTCACTTGGATAGGGGATGTACTTAAGTTAATATCAACCGAGACTTTCGCATAGTAATACGCGTAGTGCTGCATCACCTCTAGCATGTTCTCAATGTCGCGCTCTGCTCGTCTGCGCAAGGCGGATTCTGTTCGTGGGGGGTGTTGTTGTTGAAAATGGAGCTGGGAGGCGTGATAGAGTCTTTTGAGTACATTTTCCTGAGTCACACCCGAAAACCTCACTTCATAGGAAAAGTCTCTCTCCCCGGATGAGCAAACAGCTGCATAAAAAAATAGTGTAAAGAAAAAATACCGCATAACAAACTAATTGACACTGAGGATAAGATTATCCTATATTTGCTGTTTTTCAACAAGTGAATGGATAGAAAAGTGACACTATATCAAAGACTTAGTGAGGTGATTCCCGGGGGTGTCAACTCTCCGGTACGTAGTTTTAAGGAGATAGGTCGAGAGCCTGTTATTGTAAAAAGCGCAAAAGGTAGCGCGCTTTTCGATGAGAATGACAAGGAATATATTGACTATTGTTTAAGTTGGGGCGCGATTATCCTTGGTCATGCCGATTCTCAAATACTCGATGCAGTCTCCAAACGGATGGCAAAAGGGACAACCTTTGGGGCGTCTTGCGCGATTGAAGAGAAGCTTGCTCGAAAGGTTGTTGAAAATGTTCAGTCAATTGAAAAAGTACGCTTTGTCTCATCCGGTACAGAGGCGACGATGAGCGCTGTTCGCCTTGCCAGGGGCTACACGGGTCGCGATCTGATCGTTAAATTCGATGGCAACTATCACGGGCACGCAGATTTTTTTCTTGTGAAGGCAGGTTCAAGTGCAAGAGCATCTACTAAAGGAGTACCAAAGAGCGCTGTTCAAGATACGGTCTCTCTTCCGTATAACGATCCTGAGACAGTGCGGAGCTTTCTTAGAAACAACAAGGTTGCAGCCGTCATCCTTGAGCCGATTGCAGGAAACATGGGAGTAGTTCCCGCCACTCAAGAGTTTTTGCAGACCTTACGAGAGGAAACGGCAAAAACTGGAGCCCTTTTGATTTTTGATGAGGTG
>SLOH01000166.1 GCA_007132595.1 Waddliaceae bacterium
GACGGAAAAAAAGATCAGCTGAGTGGAAAGCTGCAAAAGGAGTAAGGGTATTCTAAGGAAGAGGCTCAGAAACAAATCCATGAGTTTGAAAAAAAGCACCTACATAAATCTTAAAAAAAAGGGGCGGGCAGCTGACTTGCTTGCGCCGCCCCCTTTTTTAAGCGTATCAATCCTTACGACTTTGGCTCGTCATTATTAAGAATTTCAACGTCTGCGTCTTGCACATCCTCTTCTTCACTTCCTGAGGCATGCCCGGATTCCGGTTCAGGTGCAGCGCCAGGATTTGCTCCTGCAGCTTTTGCCATCGCCTCACCGATTTTCTGCATGTGTGTTTCAAGTTCATCTTTAGCAGAACGGATCTGATCAATATCTCCACCCTCAATGGCTTTGTTCAAAGAGTCGATGTGGTTTTTCACATCAGTCGCGACATCTTCCGGTAGCTTATCCTTAAATTCATCTAAGGATTTTTGAGCGCGAAATGCAAGTGCGTCCGCTTCGTTACGCAAATCAATTTCTTCTTTGCGTTTATTATCTTCTTCCGCGTGCACTTCAGCATCTTTAACCATACGCTCAATTTCGCCTTCATCTAAACCGGAAGAGGCTTCAATGCGAATTTTCTGCTCTTTACCGGAAGCGATGTCTTTTGCTGACACGTGCAAAATTCCATCTGCATCGATGTTAAAGGCCACCTCAATCTGCGGGGTTCCGCGTGGAGCCGGCGGAATATCCGTGAGGTCAAAACGGCCAATTTCTTTATTGTCATTTGCCATTTTACGCTCGCCCTGAAGCACGCGAATGGTCACTGCCGGTTGATTATCGGCTGCTGTTGAGAAAATCTGTTTTTTCTGCGTCGGGATCGTTGTGTTGCGCTCGACTAGAGGCGTCAAAACACCGCCGAGTGTCTCAATTCCAAGTGTCAATGGAATAACGTCGAGGAGCAAGACATCTTTGACAACTCCAGAAAGAACGCCGCCCTGGATCGCTGCGCCAATAGCAACAACCTCGTCTGGGTTCACTCCTTTATGCCCTTCTTTTCCGAAAATAGATTTTACACTCTCTTGAACTGCCGGCATCCGTGACATCCCTCCGACGAGAATCACCTCTCCGATGTCGTCTTTTGAAATTCCGGAATCCTTCAGTGCTTTCAAGCAAGGCTCTTTTGTGCGGTCGATCAGCGCAGATGTCAAAGACTCAAGCTTAGCGCGCGTCAAAGTGAGCGACAAGTGCTTAGGACCTGACGCATCCATTGTGATAAACGGCTGGTTAATTTCTGTTGACTGCGTACCAGAAAGCTCGATTTTCGCTTTTTCGGCTGCGTCTCTTAGTCGCTGCAATGCCATTTTATCGGTATGCAAATCAATTCCGTGCTCTTTTTTGAACTCACTTAAAATCCACTCAAGAATCACATGGTCAAAGTCATCTCCACCGAGATGCATATCACCATTTGTCGAGAGCACTTCAAAAACGCCGTCACCGATTTCAAGAATGGAGATATCGAAAGTTCCGCCTCCAAGATCGAAGACCGCAATTTTTTTATCTGTTTTTTCCTTGTCGAGTCCATATGCTAAAGCAGCGGCTGTAGGCTCGGGGATAATACGCTTCACATCAAGACCTGCAATGCGTCCGGCATCCTTTGTCGACTGACGCTGCGCGTCGTTAAAATACGCAGGAACGGTAATCACAGCCTCAGTTACCTTCTCTCCAAGATACGCTTCTGCGGTCTCTTTCATTTTAATCAAAATCTGCGCCGAAATTTCTTCCGGTGTGAAAGTTTTATCCAGCACATCAAAGACTGCATCGCCGCTGTTGCCGGCCTTTACCTTATAGGGAACATTTTTCAGTTCTGACTGTACTTCATTATATTTACGTCCGATAAATCTTTTTGCAGACGAAATTGTATTCTCAGGATTTGTAACAGCTTGACGCTTAGCCGGAACTCCGACAATACGCTCACTTCCTTTAAAACCGACAATCGATGGAGTGGTACGGCTTCCTTCAGGCGAAGGAATCACCTTTGGAGTCCCGCCTTCCATTACGGCAACGCATGAGTTGGTCGTTCCAAGGTCAATGCCGATAATTTTTCCTCGGCTCTTTTTTTGTTCTTCAGCCATGATCATTCTCCTTATCTTTTTTTTGTAATTCTTTTGCGACTTTCACCTTTGCCGGACGCAAGGTTTTCTCGCCGATTAAGTACCCCTTTGAGGTGACCTCAACGATCGTTCCGGGTTCGTACTCTTGGGTCTCTATCATTTCGATTGCTTCATGAAGGTGTGGATCGAAAGACTCTCCTTCTGCTTCAATCGGTGTAATATTGTTATTCTTCAGAACGTCCTTGAAGTTGGTTAAAATCATTTGAAAACCGGTCGCCCAATGTTGCACTTCATCAGACGCCTGCTCTGTGAATTTCAAGGCGTTTTCCAAGTGATCCAACGGATGCAAAATATCAAGTAGTAAATTCTCTGTTGCGTACTGCATCAAATCTTGCTTCTCTTTATTCAGTCTTTTCCGCGCATTTTCGGTATCAGCCAAAAGAGAGAGGTATTTGTGTTTATATTCTTTTGCTTCGTTGCGGAGTTGTTCGAGCTCAAGCTCTTGAACTGACGTCTCTTTCAACCCCTCCTCTACCTTGGGGTTTTCTTCTCTTTCTTCACTCTTTTTCTGTTTTGTCATCGGTTTCCTTATTTTGATTTTCCAACATTAATAGGGGCGAGTTTTCAAGAAGTTTTTGCTGCTTCTCCAAAAGCACACTGGCGCCTTGCTCGGGTTGTCGAAAGGTAATTTTATGTTTATATACGCTTGTTGTCAGCAATTGACTGACCTGATTGGCAAATGCTTTGAGGAGGCCAAAAATCTTGCAGTAGTGCGTGCGCATGGGGCCAAGAATCCCAATCGCTCCAACCGGGCGGTTATTGATGCAATACGGAATGGCAACCACGCTGCAATTAGGTGAACTTGACGCGAAAGATTGAAGATCATCGCCAATCCACACCTTCATTTCGTTTTTTTTCAAACACTCTTTTAAGATCAGGCGCATACTATGAGCGTTTTCAAACAGTGTTAAGCTTGAAGCGACGACCACCGGGTCTTCAAAATCGGGAAAATCGAGAAGTTTGGAAAATCCGGTACGGTAAATCTCATCTTCGACAAACGTGGTATAGCCCACAATATATCGCAGCATCAGTTCATTATAGTAATTCTTTGCTAACTCCTCTTCTTCCTCAGATATATTCTCAGGTTTTTGCAAGCCGCGCATGCGCGAGATAAAATAATCCTCCATTCTCATCACGGCATGTTGGCTCAGCTTTTGACTCGATTGCAGAAGCTCAGTCTGCACAACGCCGAAATCGGAAATTGTCACACATAGGAACCGAAAAGGATCAATCGAAACAAGCTTGACATCTTGGATATAATCTCGATCAAAGCGAGGAGCAGAGAGAAAAACGGCATTATGGGAAAGCTCGCTTAAAAGCTCGGCGCTGTTTTGCAAAAACACCGCGATTTTACGTGAATCAGTGGGTGCAAGTGCCTTTAAACGACTCTCATTTTCAGAAGAAAGCTCGCTTGAGTCAATCACCTGATGCGCGTAGAACCGAAACCCCTTCTGAGTGGGAACTCGCCCGCCGGAAGCGTGCGCTTGATGCAAATACCCATTTTGCTCCAATTCGGAAAAATAGTTGCGAATCGTCGAGGAGCTCAAGCTCTCAAAGCCCGATTCCATCAGCGTCTTTGATCCAATCGGCCTGCCTTCTTTCAAATAAAGCTTGATCAGACCCATTAGCACTTTAAATTCGCGCTCTTTCTTGTTTGAATATCCCTTAAAAACCGTTTTCATACTCGCTATTATATGAAAAGCAGAGAAGAGAGTCAAGGAAATTTAGCACTCTATAAAAGAGAGTGCCGAAAAAAGTTAGTGACCGGTGTCGTCCCCTGGAAATAGCAGGGTTGGAAGAACATCTACAATGGACGGCTCCCAGTCAAGTCCGTTTTTATACACCAGTTGACTTGACAAAGAGCTGGCAATGATGGCTTTTTTGTGGTTTTCAGGCACTTGCTTCATTACACGGTCCTTAAATTCCTCTCCCACAACGGGTAGGCAGTAGTCGATATAGACTTGGTTTAAATCCTCATCTAAATCGATTCCCTCTAGGTAATTTAATATCTGATCTGTGTACTTATTCACTTTTCTTGAGATTTCATCCGAGATATCAGTCAAGCGCCCACCTGTTGCCTTATGCGTACGCAAGAGAAGATCAGCCTCATCGCCTGCTGCCATTCGAAGGCGCGCTAGCACTTTGGGGACAACTTTTTCTTTTTCTTGAATGAACAACTCTTCACCAAGTATAAGTCCTGACAACACTTCATACGAGGAGCAAATGACGCCGGCTTTATTCGCCGAACTGTCTTTGATGATCAAAACTCCTTTTTCTTCAAGGAAGTGTCTTGCGCCGTCGTTTAAATAGAGGTTTGCCCCTTCAATAATTGCCTTTGAGGTCGGCTTGCCGGTCGAGTCAAGATAGTCGGCATGAACATTATGCTGATTCAATGTTCTTGGGCGTCCGCCGGCGGGAATAAACACATCGACAGGAGTGCGGTGGACATTTTGTCGGAAGAGGTGATTCATTTCGCTTCCCGACACCCAGTCTTCAGTTAATTGCCCGTCTGTCATTCTCCAACAAAGTGTCTCTTGCGCATACGCAGTCTTGCTGCGCTTCACTTCGCGGTCAAGTAAAAATCCTCCCTCGTGAAGTTTTTCCGGGGGATAGTATTTGATCGGCCGCTGAGAATGAAAAAGATCTTCCAAAACATTTAAATCAAGACCGACAGGGTCGTAAATTGTGCCGGATATATCCGTAATCGCAAGTATCTTGGCAGTATCCGGGTAATACCGCTTGAGATTGCGGATTTGATTGCCGGCAACATCTCCATCCGGTCCCCCGGATATCTTGACTGTAAACGTATCTTTTTTAGGATCAATCCCGAGGTACTCCAAGACCTTTTCCATGTACACATTCACGCCAAGAGATGTAACGCCGTACTCTTTGTGGTTGATCCCAAGCTCCGGCTTTCCTGAAATAAAGGAGCTTCCCGGTTTATAGCCGTACTTCAAACTAAACTGCGCGATCCACTGGATCATATCGTCGTGCATATTCTCATCGGGACCAAGATAGATATACTCAGGCTTCTTTAAATGGTCGACAATATACTTTGCGCGAATTCGCCCATCCGGATCGCAGTTGATAATCGTGATGAAGCTTTCGATGTATGAACGCTGCGCTTGGTGAAGGAATTCTCCCCTCTGCTGCTGATAAAATTTCCCCATCTTATGCTTGATTTCGACAGGATCGATATGAGACTCTACCAGCTCTTTTTCCAGTATCTTCGCTTCCGACTCTAGTCGATCCCAAGGTCTAAGAAAGATCACTCCCTTAGCCCCTCCTTCCGGGATATCTTTATTTTTTTTATGTTGTGTATACGCCAGGTTGTAGCACTCGCGGAAGACACTGTTTTGCTCGGACTCCAGATGCTCGATAACTGAGGGATAGACTGTGCGCAGCCCGCCTCTGGATAAATCTTTGAAGCGGATATGAAACCCAAAAAAATGCATCCCCTTAAAGAAAAAGATCCCGTATGGCAATTCGGGGAATTTTTTCGTGCGATCAAACGGCAGTAGGTCTAAATACGCAGGATCCAGCCTAAAGGAAAGCGCCGTGTAGTTCGCTCGGTACAGATTTGTCTTAAGCGTATATTTGACCATATAGAGCGCCTGCTGCAGGACGTTTTTTCTTCTCTGATCATTCAGCGGATGACCGGTGTCGAGCAGGCTAATCTCTTCTAGCGTCTCTTTAAACAAACTTTCGAACTTTTCCAGATCATAGCCGTGCGGGTCGAAGCGATACGCAAAGGACTTGCAAATTTTAGAAATGAGTGAGGGGTGGCGGCACAAATCTGCCTCTATATGCTCTGTTGTGTAGAGATGTGGATCGAGATAGACAAGGGATTGGTGCACAAAATTAATCATTGCCCGCACGAGGTTTCCCATCACGTCGGATATGATTTTGGTTTTCACAAGCTTTTCATCGATAAGATCAAAGCTCGCAAAGTACTTCACAGTCACAAGCTCTCGCAAAAACTCCGGGATATTTGCCACATCCCAAACCGCCTGACCGTCACTGCCATGGAGCCCAAGTGCCATAATTAAAATATTTCCCGGACTATACGGGTCGATATAGGTTGCGTTGACTCGCTGCATGACAAGACCGTGTCTGTGGATAACCCTGACAATTCGGTACAAAAAATTATGTTTTGGAGTGTTTCTCCAGGCAAGAACAAGCTGCAACGACGGGGTTTTCTTTTCTTCCCAATCCTCATTATAGCGTACAACGTACTGGCAATTGTCCCGAGTCTTGGCACGGAAAAACATATCTAAAGCGAGAATGAGACGATCTAAGGGAAGCGAGCGCAGAAAACGAGAGTTCATTCCCGCAATCAGTTTATCAAACTCCTCGTCTGTCACTTTCGGATTGCGCTCTTTCACAAGCGCACGCAGTTCATTTTTTGACTTTAAGGGAAAGGGTTCTTTTGCACTTTCAATGGCTTCAGTAAAAAAAATCTGCGCGACCCGTAAATTTGCATTGACTCCCGGAAAAGGTGGAGGAGATTTGGAAATGTAGGCTTGATAGTTTTTAATGCCATACATCGCATACCCTTTTAAAATCCGAAGGTCGGCATCCGCGCTATCCAAACACATGACAATCGCGCTTGTACGCATATTAATTGTTGTGAAGTAATCTTGTAGATTAAAACCCATCAAACTATGTGTGATGAGCATAATATTTTCTTGCTTCACCTCTTCAAAAAAAAGATCCGGCATCGCCTGTTCGACCCAAGTATAATACTGCTTAAATTTCTCACTCTCTTGTTGGGTAGCAAGATTTAGCTGGTCCTCTGTCAATCTCTTCTCTTTTTCCATACGTCGCTAAGTCGGGATTTTTCCTGACATATACCGTTAAATTCTAATGTTTACAAGGAGAAAACTACTGTAAAATGAAGGAAATGGAAAGCCTCCTACCTTTGCGAGGGCACAAGCTTTGATGAGTTATATTTCGAGGTGTTTGGATCTGAGGATAATGACTGAAACAGGGAACTCGAAAAAATGATTTACAAAGCTCAAAGAACGGAAGATAAATGTTGTCCCTATGCTCCCGAAAACTGAAGTGTGTTAGACTCCAAGCCTTATAAATCGGCAAAAAAGCAACTGAGGGAGATTACGATTTGGTTGATAAATATTTGTTCATTCCCTATTGTTTTTGACATTATTTTGTTTAGACTTTTTTTGGGTGACTATCAAACGAACAACCCAACTACCTATATTACCCGAAACACAAGAAAAGAAGCTTATCAAAGAGATTGAGTCTCTAAGAGTGCAACTCAACGACCTCAGGTGCGGTCACTTCGGCAGGTATGGCAATCTGTTGACTACGGTAAAAAAGCCGCAAAGAAATATCTATGATGAAAAGAAACTCAAGCATGAATAGGAGTCTACTCTTGTAGACATCCCTCTACTCGAGAAACAGGTTTAAGGATAAAGAACAACACTTTGTTAATTAAAGGTACACATGTACAAAGAATTAAAATCAATAATTTTATTAATAGTCACCACACCTGTTGTGTGGGTGGCTATTTTTTACACTATCTTTCACTCGCTACTGAGCTTTCGCATTGTTCGAGACCTTAGTTCAATTTTAAAAACATTCGGATACGAAATCAAACCAAAGGATAGGCTCAAATGGAGAAGACTGTTAAACACTATTTTCAGTGCTGTATTTGTTATATACTTACTGTTTCTCTTGTTTTTTCTCCTCTTACGATAAGAGCTGATTGCAATTGTTATTTTTGCGAATACGAGAGTTATGATGAGGATATTGACTATGACCTTAAAGAAGAAGTTGAGCTTATATTGGAGAGGTTTGATTCCGAAGAAGGTCAAGAGATAATCTCAAAAGGCATTATTGGTAGAATGTGCAAAAAAGCCAAAAATTGGCTAAAAGTTCAATTGGTTAAAGTCTTGACAAAGACATTTAATTTTAGAAAGCCACGTTCTTATGATGAGTGTGCTTATGACATTGCAAGCCTGAAAAGGAAGATTGATAAGAAGGTATATAATAC
>SLOH01000037.1 GCA_007132595.1 Waddliaceae bacterium
AAAATGCCTAGAGTATATTCTTGGAGAAAAATCAATTGTCTTCTATCGAGTATTTTTTTGTATCGTACTAATCCCCGGAGCGCTTTTAGACCTTGAGCTTGTATGGAAGATTTCAGACATCACAAACGGTCTTATGGCGATTCCAAACCTTGCGGGAATATTTCTCTTGGCAAAAGTTGTTGTCAAACAATCGGCTCATTTCATACACGCAGATGCAGAAGAGCAGTCTTCTCAAGAATTTGAGAAAGTCTACCATAAAGCCTCAGAAGAGGCTCAATAATGACTCTAGTAAAGATCTTTTGATCAACTTAAGGTTGTCGAATTTCTTCGCAAAAGGCGCTAAATTAAATAATCTCAAGTTTTTCAGACCTTCCTTGATCAATTGGCAAAGTAGAAAATCGGTTTCTTTAAGTAAAGTCGCCAGAAGACTATTAACTCAATTGACAAAGTAGAAAATCGGCTTCTTTAAGTAAAGTCGCCAGAAGACTATTAACTTAAAGTGCCAAAGTAGAAAATCGGCTTCTTTAAGTAAAATCGCCAGAAGACTATTAACTTAAAGCGCCAAAGCCGATAGGTTTAATCTACACTCAGTTGCGGAAGTTTCTCGTCAATCTCTTCAAGCCGCTGCTCTGCACTCTTTAGCTGAATCTGTTTGCTGTCGACAAGTTCCTTCGGAGCCCTGGCAATAAAATCTTGGTTAGAGAGTTGTTTCTTCATCTTTTCTATCGAGTCGACTATTTTATCTTTCTCTTTCTCCAATCGCTTCTTCTCTTGCGCTTTGAACTCTTCGGGTACAGGGATGCAAATCTGAAGATCACCGACGCGCACATGTGAGGCAAGCCCAAGATGGCTGATACTTTCTGTAAAATGAAGAGTCGACTTTCGGTTGAGCGCCTCAATTAACGAAAGGTTTTCTTTTACAATTGAACAGTCTTTGCCAACGATATAAACATCGACCCCTGCTTGCAGCGGGATTTTCATCTCACCGCGGATATTGCGGATGGCGTAAATAATCTCACTGATAAAATCAAAGGTTTTCTCTACTTCTTCCGAGAGATCTTCCTCGCTGATCAAAGTCGGATATGGGGAGACAATACACGCTGATGATCGAACGGCACTTGAGAATCTTTTTGTATAGGGATCCTTGTCGACAATCTCAGGAAGGTTTTTGTAATGCGACTTAATCTGCTGAAACAGCTCCTCTGTGATAAAGGGAGCCATCGGATGGATTAACTGCACAGCATTGAGCAAGACATATGCAAGGAGTTTTTGGCTGTTTTTTCGGTCTTCTTGATCGCCAACTTTTCCAAAGAGCGTTGGCTTTACAATTTCAACATAATAGGCGCAAAACTCTTTCCAGAAAAATTCATAAGCAAGTGTTGCGGCTTTATCAAATTCGTAAAGAGTCAGCGCTTGATTGACTTCAACAATTGTGCGATTTAAGCGACATAATATCCAACGATCTGCCAGGGTCAGCTTAGAGTGATTGAGTCCAGCTGCAATATCGTCTGGTGTGAGAGGATCATCTCCTAAAAGATTCATCAAGACGAATCGAGCGCCATTCCATACTTTATTGGCAAAGTTTTTAAAATCTTCAAAACGGCGGCGGTCTAGATCGATTTGCCAAGAGTGCGTCGCGCTAGCGGTCAGTGCCATCCTCACGGCATCGGTTCCATACTGCTCGATCATCTCAAGGGGGTCTATGATATTGCCTTTTGATTTAGACATTTTTTCCCACTTCATATGAATATCTTTAGGAACGGGTTTTCCCAGGTCGTACTCTACACGTTCCTTTTCCGGGATATATTGAATCTGACCCTCTTCACCTTCCCTCCAGTACGACTTACCGAATATCAAGCTATGCAGATAGACTTGATGAAAGGGGACCTCATCAAATGCATATTTGCCCATGACAATCATACGAGCAACCCAGAAAAAGAGTATATCATGCCCGGTAATCAATGTAGAATTTGGGTAGAAGCGACTCAACTCCGCTGTTTCTGCAGGCCAGCCGAGCGCAGAAAATGGCCATAGAGCTGAGGAAAACCAAGTATCTAAGACATCATCGTCTTGAGACCACTGATCGGGGTTTGCTTTTACCTCTTCTGGTACTCCTTCACCGTCATAACAGATCATCTGCTCAGGATCTTCTGTATTGTACCATATTGGAATGCGGTGTCCCCACCAAAGTTGGCGGCTAATACACCAGTCGCGCAAATTATCAATCCAGTGAAAATACGTGTTTTCCCAGTTTTTTGGAATCAGCTGAACCTTTCCCTCGTCGACTGCAAGTCGCAAAGTGGTTCTGAAGTTGCCCATTTTGACAAACCACTGCTTTGAAAGATACGGTTCGATGACAGCCTTAGAGCGGTAGGAGACGCCAATTCGGTGAGAATGGGGTTCTACTTTTTCTAGTCTCCCGCTTGCCTTCATCTCACTTACCACGGCATCTCTTGCCTGTGCCATGGTCATTCCGGTAAATGGGGCTCCATTCTCATTGATACAGCCGTTTGGGGTCATGATGTTAATCATTGGCAAATCATGGCGAATGCCGATTTCATAATCATTTGGATCATGTGCCGGAGTCACTTTTACAGCTCCGGTTCCAAACTCAATATCGACAAAAGAATCTGCAATGATAGGAATTGGGCGATTTTGAATTGGAAGAAGTGCGTGTTTGCCAATCAAGTGCTGATACCGCGGGTCTTTTGGATTCACCGCGACAGCGACATCTCCAAGCATGGTCTCCGGACGTGTAGTGGCAATTATCAATGACTCAGAGTGATTTTCAATCGGATAGCTAAAGTACCAAAGAAAAGACTCTTTTTCTTCATGCTCAACTTCATCATCGGCAAGCGCTGTCTCTGTGACCGGGTCCCAATTGACCAGATAGTCTCCTCTATAGATCAGGCCGTCATCATACATCTTTTTAAAGATTTTCCTGACAGCGCGATTACTTTCTTGATCCATTGTAAATCGGTGACGTGTCCAGTCGCAAGAACAGCCGAGTTTTTTCTGCTGATTGACGATATTATCCTGATTGTCTTCCTTCCATTTCCAGACGTGGCTTAAAAACTCTTCTCTAGAGTAGTCTCGTCTTCTTTTACCTGTTTGTGAAAATAAGTGCCGTTCGACAACAGTTTGAGTGGCAATTCCCGCATGATCTGTTCCCGGCACCCAAAGAACTTCAAACCCAAGCATTCTTTTCCATCGGATGAGCAAGTCTTGGATTGTATTCCCAAGAGCGTGGCCAACATGGAGATTTCCGGTCACATTCGGAGGGGGCATGACTAAACAGTAGGGGGGGCGGTTAGAGGAGGGGTCTGCATCAAAGTATTTCTGCTGCTCCCAATACGCGTACCATTTTTTATCAATTTCTTTAGGGTCGTACGCTTTTGGCAATTCTTGATTATCTGAAAATTTAGTCATGTGGAAAACCGCGTCTAAAATGATGATTAATATTATCAGTTGGCATGATTCTTGTATAGACACTAGGTAGAGGTTTAATCCCTTTCGACCTAGACAATAAAAGCCTTGGCAACCTAGACAATATAGCAATAAAGGCAGCCGTTCCGTTTTGGAATGAAATATGCATCTAATCAAACAGTCTGTTGTTTAGGTTTAGAAATGAAAGGACTGAAAGAAAGTCTTAAAAAATTTATCGGCTTTGCCTTCCCTTGTTTTAGGGAGAGGTCTTCTTGCACGCAAAAATCGCTAAAGTTACATATATTAGAGGCATTCAAACAGCTATATGCCAATCTTGAATCAATTTCTGATTTTCAAATCGATGAGTGTAAAGAACTTCTGCAATTTCTCGACCTAGATGTAGAAATTAAAAGAGATCTACTTGCCCATTCTTATCGATTGAGTGCTAAACGTAAACTGTTCGACAAAAAGACCTATCTATCTCTTTACGCTCTTGTGCAAAAGTGGTTAAAAAACCGCCACGACACCTCGCATCGCTCGATTGATGATAACGACATCTTGACGCTTTTAGAAATGGCAAGGCATGTGGAGTTTTCCGAGCTTGTCATTCAAGATTCGGACTTGCAAGAAGCGGTTTTTAAATGGGCGATTCGCGACCATCTAGATGTTTCTGTTTTCATTTTATATCCACACCTTCAGCAAAAACTTGTGAAAAGTGGTTTAAGCGCACGGATTTCCAGAGTCAACCCAAAATCTTTGCGCTGCCATGATCACCAAGTTCTGCTTCTATTTGAAGGCAGAGAAGTAAATATTCTAGATGATCGAAAGACGATCACATTTCGCGGAAACTACACATTGAGTATTCATCAAATTTTTGAGGTTTTTGCCCGAAAAGAGTATGCACCCGGAAATCTGGAATACTCTATTCAAGGGGTTATCAACTGGAACACATTTAAGTGGGGGTACTGGGATCAAGATTTAAATAAGTACCAAGCACTTGAGTTGGATGAGACGGATTGGTGGAAAAAACTTCCGATTATACGATTAATGAGCATTCGAGATGCGCAAAAACTTTATGGATTGCATTTGGATGGTGTATCGTGGAATATCGCCGTTACAGCAAACCGTAGCTACACCACACTGAACCCACTTTCAAACCACGCCTTCCAGGAAGTTGCGATTCCCATCAACGGCAAACAGTATGCGATTTTTGCACTTGGCAAGTATGGAACTGAAATACCGGAAAGCTTTAGTGCATTGGATGCGCTTCCGAGAATGTGTGCCTTTGTTCCTGCCACAATTGCCTATCCAGACCCTGGGTATTTTCATGCTGATCGTCAATTTGCCAGATACTCATACCCATTAACCAAAGCACAAGGGATAGCTTTAATGAACCACATCGGCTGGGATATGGAGCTTGGAAGAAAAGGAAAGATGTTCTATCAAATTCAATCTGAAAACTGCGCGAAGTGGATCCATGACATGTTGCACCATGTGGTGGGTGAAGAAAATATTCCCAACCTATTCTTTGTCCACTTTCTGGATACCGAGCCCTTAGGGGCAGTGGCGACCTTATTTAACACAATTAAAGCACTTCCAAAGGATTTCCAGACATATGTCCTTACTCGTCTTCACTACTTCCTCGGTGCATCTACAAAAGGAGTCTGGATAGATAAAAAATACATCAGCCTGTGTCGCACGCATTTTTGGGAAAACGGGTCTGTCTACCTACCGGCTTTTTTACATAAGCAACAAGAGACTTGTGCTCTTGGCAAAGTTCACTTATTCAATGAAGTCTTTGAGAAGTTATTGAGTAAATTAAGGCGTCGAATTGACATAGTCAGTCAATACGATCTTTCATATGAAGACTCTATTTTCATAGAGCAACCGTTTCACTTTTCCACGCTCCATTACAGATATAAGCAGCACTTTCGCAGACAAATTTTATACGAACTATTCGGATAGCAAACGTTTTTCAGAGCGTATTCACTACTTTCAACTTTAAATTAAAGTCTTGACGTGGGTCGCATAACTTTATAAAGTAAATCAATGGATCCACTAAATTTTTTTTCTGCAATTGAGAATCAAGTTAATTTAGATCGATATGTCGTCTGCAATAACGAAAGCTGGCGTCTTGAGAATCGACTCGAGCGCCTAGTGCGAAAAATCTTTCATTGGATCGGGTCGCGTTGGTATGAATCCTTTCTTGAGCGAAGGGTCGATCGATACATGCAAACACTCCTTGACCGCTGCGAGGTCCTTGATCCTGAAAATTTAAAGCGAGCATGCAATCTTGTTGCCGCCCCATCAAACGCATTAAAAAGGCGCATTATCGCACTTCAATGCCGGCTTGGCGAAGAGAGCAAGGAAATGGGTGACCAGGCTTGTTTAAAAGCACTCGCCGTCCGATTTAAGCAAGCGTGCTTTTGTTTCAGGGGAAGTGAGGACTTAAGCCAGCATAACGAAGCTCAACTCGAAGAGGCAGCTTCAGTCCCTGATTTTTGCAAGCTTTTGATCGATGATGAGAATTACCGAGAGCAATTCTTTACCTGGACCCTGATAGAGGGGAATCGCGCCCTTCCGATCATTTGGTATCCTGGGCACTTTAAAAAACTTTCGGATTGTTTGCTGTCAAAACGCATCGGATTCTATGAAAAAAGGGCCAAAGAAGCCCCTGTCTTACAGGTTGGGAAAAGAAGTCTCTCTCTTCTGGTTGAAGGAAACCGTGTCAATTTACTCGATAGTGATCAAATCGCAGTTGATACTCTTAAGGTTAAAGACGTTTTCTCAATATTTGCAGAAAAAATGTATGATGTTGGACCAAGCGACTGCTCGCTTGAGATGTTTTCAGGTGGAGAAATCCTGATATGGAACCCAAAAACACAAAAAAGAAAGAGTGAATCCCTAAATTTGCAGAGTCATGGCTGGTGGGATGAAGTTCCAATCATTGAGGAGCTTTCCTTTACAGAGGCCTCTACGCGTTATCGGACTGAGGCTAACGGCGAGGCGGCGATTCTTGCAAACACCGCTAAACTAAGCTCACCAAATTACACGCTGACAGGAACGCATTCCTATATCGAACTTGCCGTTCCCAAAGGGAGAAAGTACCGTGTGTTGACCTTTGGAAAATTTACCTGGTGCTATCCTAAATCAATTAAAGACTATATTCAAGTTATTGTAAAAACCGATCGTGGGGTGATCTGCACACCTGATGAGAATATTTTTAATTCTGATAGACTCCATGTGGCAAATATCACCAAATTAAGCCCCCAGAAGACTAGCCAATTTCTTAACCTGCTTGCGCTTGAGATGCAACGCGGAAGAGATGATAAAATGGCATTTCAGTACCTTGCCCATAATTGCACCGAATGGTCTCAAAAAGTGGCGCAACATGTGACTCCTGAAATTCCAAATATTTACCAGATTCCCTTTTCATCGTTTGAAATTTCCGGGGTTGGTGGCAAAATCTTTCAGATCATTAAAAAGTGGAAATTTGGGCTCTCTATCACATTTCGCCTTCTCGGTTCTAAAGAAGGAAGGGCATATAAAAACTTTTTTGGAGAGTCTAGCTATATTTCTCTATACAATGATGCTCCTTGGATCACCCAAATCTTTTTCCATCCCACCCGTCTCCTCAGCCACCATAACAAGCTAATTATTCATTCGTAAAAAGTAAAATAATTAGTTACACATCTTTACAAATACTTAACATTTTAGCTGTATAATATAGGTATAAATAAGAGGAATACTATCAATGAACCCTGCAGGCAATATAGAGCTAACACCAGCAGCAAATGTGGTAAGTTATCAGTTACTACCAGATGAACTAGTTGTCTATTCTGATGAGCAGAAAGGATCTGATTTCCCCGTACCGAATAAAACTGCTATAAAATCAGTCACTGCCACCTCTGCTAGTGAGGCAGACCCAACCACTTTAAAAACGATAGAGGTCGTAGATGGTTCATTTAAACTGTTAGACCAAATCCAAAAACCTAGTTATAGATTTTACCAATTTGATAAGGGCGGATTAGGTGTTAATTTTTCCCACCTTGGACAGGCGTTTGTTGGGGTATCCTTAATCACTAACTTAACACTGCTTGGGCTGAGCGTGTATGATTTCTGTGAAACTCGTAATCCTGAATCTCTGATGGATTCAGCTGAGATGCTGCCAGGAGTGACTCTTGAAACAGCTACGGTACTTAATCTTGGGTCTCGCTTGTCAGGTGCTTTAGGGATACTCGCATCAGTCGCTCCTGTTTTACTGGGGGTTGGGGCTGGTATGCTTGCGATATCGGTTGGATTCAAAATTAAAAAGGCCCGTCGACTTCAAGCTCTTAAGCAAAGGGTTGAAAGGTTTGAATCTGTTAATGAAAAGGATCTAAAAAGTCTGAAGTTCTCGAGTCAGTTGCAGAATGCTGTTTTGAAGAAGCTTGATCAGCAAGATGAATCGACGAAAAATCTTCTTGTTAAACGGATTAAAAAAGTAAGAGAGACAACGATATTAACAGCAATCACTCAATCAATCACAGTCATCGCGATTGCGATCCTATTTCTGTTTCCTCCTGCAATTCCATTTGTCATTGTGCCACTTTTAGTGACCGCGGCTGCCTTGAGCTTAATCAATACGATAACGACTCATTATAGAGCAAGACAGTTCGGTGATGAACTCAGTCGGCATTTAAACAATGGAGAAA
>SLOH01000103.1 GCA_007132595.1 Waddliaceae bacterium
AGTTTTCAGGTGTACCTTCTCAACAGATCATAGGCCTTAACCTAGAGTAACTCTACTAAACCTGTTTTCTGGTGGTAGTACCCTGCATAAACTTCAAGCTTTCGATTTGAAACAAGCTTTTTAATAACCGGGCTTTTCAACAGATAATCTCTCATTCGCCTTGCGTTTGCCTTAGTGGATGCTTCTAAGAGATTTTCCGGATCTCTTTTTCTCTGTCCTTCTACCGCTGGCGCAATCAATGCGGCGACATTCTCTATATCTTTAGTTGTGCCTTCAATGACCGCCTCGACTGCTCCGCAATTTTCATGACCGAGAACAAGAATGACAGAGGAGCGCAAGTAAGTGGCGGAGAACTCTATGCTGTCGAGCTCAATTGGCCCAATGACATTGCCTGCCACTCTCACAACAAAAAGGTCGCCAAACCCTTGATTAAAAATCAGCTCCGGCGGCACCCGTGAATCAGAACAACCAACAATAATGGCAAATGGCTCTTGCCTTGAAATAAGTGCACGACGATCCTGAGTTTTTTGACAGAGCAATTCAAACCCGGTATCAACAAAATACTTATTTCCCCGCATTAAGCGATCGAGTCCACTATTTCCATAAAGCGCCGAACTTAACAATAGAGCGCACATCATTAACTTATACATCCTTCTCCTACTCGATAAAATTTCATCCTATCTTCTCTATCTACTTAAAATATTTTTTTTTGAAACAGAATTTTCATATGGTTGAAAAAGCATCCAACTTCATCCTTATTCCGCTTGAAAACACCCATTTTTGATTGACGAGGAGTTTCCGTTGTGTGATAAATAATTTTATTTTTGAAATGAGGGACTCATGTCTGCTGTTACACGATCTTTTAGCGCCTATAACGATTCAAATAATTCCGAACTGATTGAAGAAAACAAGGGGAAAAAAAACCATCCCTATCACCCAAAAGCTCTATCGCGAAAAAGAATCAAGTCTTTCCATGTAGAATCTCATCTTTTGGCACGTTATATCGCAAAGTATGGGATTGGAGAAATCAATACCAAACCGGAAGTGATAAAGTCCGACTTAAGAACAAACTATGAAATCAAGCTCGGAAAGCCGTCCGATCAAGGAGATTCCGGTCGTTGTTGGATTTTCTCTCCTCTAAACATGATGAGGGTCAAAGTTCTTAAGAAGTATGGTGAGCACTTTCACTACTCTCAAAATTTTGTTGCCTTTTGGGACAAGCTTGAAAGAGCTAACTACTTCCTGGAGAAAATGATCGAGATGAAAGAAATTGATCCAATGGATCAAGGGATTCAAGAACTTTCTGACGAGATAATCAAAGATAGCGGCGAGTGGGAATTTTTCTGCAATATCGTAAAAAAATACGGTCTTGTCCCTGATTATGCGATGCCGGAAACTGAGTTCAGTGGAAACTCTGAGGGCTACATGGAAACTTTAAAGTGTCGCTTAAGTGAAGTTGGGGGCGTTATTCACAAAATGGCAAAAAACAATATCGAAAACCCTGAAATAAAAAGAATAAAAAACCAAGCATTAAATGAAGTGTACAGCATTTTGACAAAATACCTGGGAGTACCGCCTAAGAGCTTTATCTGGAGATATACGGATGAAGATGCAATCGATGCGTGGGAGAGTGATGAGGGTGAGGTAAAAGAAGAAGAGGATTTCGATGAAATTGTCGTAATTTCAAGGGAGAAATTTCAGAAAGTCCGATTAACACCTTTGGAGTTTTATCATATGAGTGGAACCAATTTAGATGAGTTTGTCCACCTCACTCATCTTCCCTACCATAAGGAAGGAGTGGTTCTTCAAGGAAAAGGGATGAATAATGTCGTCGGAGGCAGTAGTTTCAAGGGGATGAACGTCAGCATAGATGTCATTATTGATGCTATCTTTCACTCGATCATTGATGGTCAACCCGTTCCAATGGGAGCTGACGTGAAACATTTAGATGATAGAGTCAACTTCTTATCTATCCAAAGCGATCTCAAGGATCAAATTTTTGGCTTTGATTCATCCATTAAACTGAACAAAGGAGATCGATTACAATACGGCGTGACGTCAGTTTGCCACTTAATGAATATCGTTGGCTGTGATGATCCACTCAAGTATTTTAATCTGAAAGAGTACGATGAGCTGCGCGGCCCACTTTGGAAAATTGAAAATACTTGGGACAAGCAGCAGGTCATCGTCATGAGTGACCGTTGGCTAAGGGAGTATGGGTATGAATTTTTTATTTTTAAAAAATATCTCCCCAAAAATTTGCAGAAGCTTTGGGAGAATCCAAAGGGTCATGTGAGAGAAATTTTACCACACGACCCTATTGCAAGATTTTAATCGATTTTTCAATTGTTTATTCATTCAAAAATAAATTTTCATTAATAGAAAAATTTATTGTACTTTGTTAGGATCCAAAATCATGCGGATCATTTGTATTATCACCTGCCTCCCTCTTCTCTTTGGCTGTCAGCTGCACAGAAGCTTCTGCCTTCAAGCGCCCAGAGTAATTGTGCCAGAGCAGTATTCCACTCAAAGCGATGAGGGGGTAAACGTGCCCGATACTTGGTGGACTGAATTTGGCTCCGAGCAGCTAAACAGGGTTGTGAGTCAAACGCTAGAGGGAAATCTAAATTTAAGAGAGTCCTGGGCGAAAATTGCACAAGCATGCGCACGCCTTAGAATCGAAGGGGCCGCGAGGTTACCATCGATTGACCTTCAAATGAGTGGCTCGCACTTCTCGGGTTTGCGACCGGGTGGACAATTTGGTGCAGGCGGGGGTTCACAGGCAGATTTGATTGGAACGGGCGGCTCAAACTTCTATACGATGCAAGCAGCCCTTTCCTACGAAATTGATCTATGGAGACGCGTCGAATCGAAAACGGAGGCCGCGTGTTATGAACTTCAGGCGACAAGGGAGGATCTCGATGCGACAGCTCTGACACTAACGGGAACTGTTGTTGATCTTTGGCTAACAATTCAAGAGCAGAAAGCGCTCCTTGAGGTCATCAAAGAGCAAGAGCAAGTGAGTCGCACACTTCTTGAACTTGTGGAACTTCGCTTTAGCACTGCCCTATCGACCGCTCTTGATGTCTTTCAGCAGCGACTGCAGTTGGCAGACATCTTAGCTCACCCCCCACCGATTCAATCAAGACTTGAAACCTCAATTCACAACCTTCAGACTTTAATGGGAGTGGCTCCAGGCCTAATTTGTCTTGATCTGGACTTAGAGGTATTTAAGGGACTTCCTCCTTTCCCTGAAAAAGGGGCTCCGGTTAACCTGATCTGCCGAAGGCCGGATCTGCGCGCGCAGTATTTCCGTCTACAAGCGGCAGATGCAGAAGTTGCTGCTGCGATTGCCGATATATTTCCGAGAATCGATACATTTTTTTCCTACGGATTTTCAGCCATTTCCATTGAAGATTTTTTCAAGGAACAGGTCAAGCAAGTGATACTGTCACTGGTCTACCCATTGTTTGATGGAGGACGTAGAAGTGGTGAGATTTCACGTCGCAAGGCGATTTTATGCGAAGAGATTTGGAGGTACGCAAATCTTTTTTTAAATGCAATGCGAGAGGTAGAAGATGCTCTTGTGCAAGAAAAGTATCAATTTGAGCTTATTCAAAGGCTAGAAGAGGAAATTGGCATTGCCAAACAAAATTTGGATCAGTCGCGATTTCACTATATTAATGGTTTAACTGACTACCTATCGGTGATCACCGCAATTCAATCTCTTCAAAATCTCCAACGACAAATCGTCTCTGAAAGAAAACAGTTGCTAGAGTACAGAGCAAACCTCTATCGTGCGCTTGGAGGGCGGGTCTTATGCTAAAAAACCGCGTCAGACAGTTTCTTATCTCGATTGGCATCATATTAGGATCTATTTTGCTGATGGTGGTCATTATATTTTCAGATGGCGAGGTCGAAAGAACGCAGCCTCAAATTGCGACCACGATCGTCTCAACCACTTCTTTACAAAAGCAAAATGTCACAATCTCCATTCCGGGCTTCGGAACACTTGAACCAGATCGTGAACTTATTCTCAGGTCAGAAGTGAGCGGCCGCATCGTCGAAATGTCAGAGCATTTAACAGAGGGCGGGCTAGTTTCAAGTGGCGAGCAGCTGATACAAATCGATCCAAGAGATTATATTAATCAGGTGGAACAACAGCTCGCGCAACTGAAGGCGGCGGAGTTTGAACTGGAGCTGGAACACGGTAGGCAAAGAGTGGCAAGACGCGAGTGGGAACTCATCGGACCTTCCATGCAACAAGACGAATTCAGCGAACATCTAGCGCTCAGGCGCCCGCATCTAGAAGAGAAGGAGGCGGTTGTAAGGGCTGCAAATAGCAGTCTTGAAAAAGCGAGGCTTGACTTAGAGCGAACAAGAATTGCCTCTCCTTTTAATGCGATTGTATTAGAAGAAAATGCGGAAATTGGCGAGCTCGTTTCAGAGCAAAGCACCATTGCAAGGCTTGCTGCGACCGATCTTTTTGTTGTGAAAATGAACATTCCTTATGAAAAGTTGCGCTGGATCAATTTTGGAAGAGGAGACTCCGTCTTTTCTGCCGTTATCACTCAACAAATAGGTGATGGGATGTCGATTGAAAGAGAGGCCTTTGTCATGCGTCTGCTAGGTGATCTTGATTCAAGAGGACGTCTTGCGCGACTTTTAATTGGGGTAGAAGACCCGCTGGGATTAGAATCAGGCAAGCCGCCACTTCTCCTGAACTCCTATGTCCACGTCGAAGTAAAAGGCGAGAAGATCGAAGATGCCTTTGTTATTCCGAGGTCTGCTCTTAAAGCGGGCAGCACTGTATGGATTATGACAGAAGAAGATACCCTTAACATTCGACCTGTTAAAGTTTTGTATCGACAACTAGATGAGGTCATTGTTGAAAATAACCTGCAAACGGGTGAAAAGCTGATCACGTCTAATATTTCAACACCTATTCAGGGGATGTCACTAAGGAGTGTCACCGATGAGTGAAAACGGCGGGCCGATTGCCTGGATGACAAAGCATCATGTGGCTGCCAACCTTCTGCTCATCATCTTTATTCTCGGTGGGTTTCTTGTCACCCTTCAGATCAAACAAGAAGTGTTTCCGGAATTTGAGCTTCCGATCGTTCAAGTGGTCGTTCCGTACCCTGGGGCAAGTCCTGATGAAGTGGAAGAGGGTATTATCCTCGCCATCGAAGATGAAGTGCGCGGCATTGATGGAGTAAAAACAGTCACAAGCACCGCCTATGAAAATCAAGGAGTTGTCACCATTGAGCTTTTGCACGGCGCAAATAGCGGTAAAGCTCTGCAAGATGTGAAAAATCAAGTCGATCAAATTCAATCACTCCCGGAGGAGGCAGAGCGTCCGATCATCAACCTTCTCGAACCAAGGCGCCAAGTCATTTCGTTAATCCTTTATGGAGAAAGCGATCCGCTCACCCTTTTCAACTTAGCCGAGACTGTTCGTGAGGAAATCACGCAGATTGAGGAAATTACTCTGGTTGAACTCCATGGTGTTCCCAATGTGGAAATATCCATCGAAATCCCGCAAAACAGACTACGGGCTTATAATTTAACACTTGAAGAGGTCGCAAGGATTGTAGAAAATACCGCTCTTGATCTTCCGGCCGGAGGAATCCGCACACTATTTGGTGAAATTTTGCTTCGCACGCAGGAAAGGCGCGACCTTGCAAAGGAGTTTGAAGACATTCCCATCATAGCAACAAGAGAGGGGGCTTCGATTCGACTGAGTGACATTGCAAATATCAAAGAGCAGTTTGAAGAGACTGATCAAGCGGCGTATTTTGACGGCTTTCCTGCGATACGTATTGATGTATTTAGAGTCGGAGACCAGACTCCCATGGACATCTCTGATAAAGTCCGGAAGTACACAGAGGATCTGCAAAAGTATCTTCCGGAAAATATTTATGTCACAACATGGAACGACAGCGCGGAGGTGTTTCGCGATCGCATTGGTCTTCTCATCCGCAATGCCGCTTTAGGTCTTGTCCTCGTTCTTATTCTTCTTGGACTCTTCTTAGAGCCTAGGCTCGCCTTTTGGGTCACCATCGGTATTCCCGCCTCAATTTTGGGCTCTTTTCTTCTCATCCCCTTCACAGGCGCATCAATTAATATGATCGCTCTTTTTGCCTTCATTGTCACACTCGGTATCGTCGTTGACGATGCGGTCGTTGTGGGGGAAAACATCTATTATAAGCGAGAAAAAGGAATGCCTTTTCTTCAAGCATCAATCGAGGGTGCAAAAGAGATCAGCGGCCCGATCACCTTTGCTGTTTTGACAAATATTGTCGCCTTCCTCCCTTTACTCTATGTTCCGGGTACGATGGGAAGGCTTTTTATACAAATTCCCTCGATTACGATCTCTATTTTCTTAATTTCACTAGTCGAATCCCTTTTTGTCCTCCCGGCCCATCTCTCTTATGAGAATAAAAGATCAACGTTCTTTGACAAGCTCACAGTCGTAAGTAAAACCTTTGAAAAATATTTAAAACAGTTCATCGAAAGTATTTATGTTCCGATACTAAAACTTGCGATTCATTTTAGATACATCACAGTCAGTTGCGGGATTGCCCTTCTGATCTTAACTGCTGGAGGGTACTTTGGAGGGCTGATTAGCTTTAGCTTTCTTCCTCGTGTGGATTCAGATATTATTTCCGCGCAAGCAACACTCCCCTATGGCTCGCCCATAAGCACCTCTTACAGCGTCCAAAAGCAAATGATTCAAAGTGCAACGGATGTCATCGAGGAAAATGGGGGGCAAAACATATCGCGCGGCATCTACTCACAAATCGGAACAAACCTCCCCGGAAGAGGGCCTGCGAATATGGCTGCATTTGCGACCGGAAGCCATCTTGTTGGAACACAAGTCTTCCTTGTTCCCTCCGATCAACGAAAAATTTCAGGCGTTGAGTTTGCAAGACAGTGGCGAGACAAAGTGGGCAATCTTCTTGCGGTTGACACTATTGAATTTGTGGGTCATATCACAACAGTGGAGGGCAAGCCCATTGAATTTGACTTAAGCCACTCCGATACATCCATACTTGAAGCAGCAGCAACAGAACTTGGCTCCTACCTCTCAAATTACACAGGTGTCAAAGATATCTCAGATGGTGTTGCGGAAGGAAAACCGCAACTTTCTTTCAAGCTCACCCCAGAAGCTAGAAGTCTTGGTGTCACAGCCGGAGAGCTTGCCAGACAGGTTCGCAACAGTTTTTATGGCGCCGAGGCACTCCGACAACAACGCGGTCGCAATGAAATGAAAATCATGGTCCGCCTTCCAAAGGAAGAGCGTGAGCAAATACAGACGATTGAAGATTTAATTCTTCGAACCCCCGAGGGTGGAGAAATCACACTATCAGAGGCAGCAATCGTTGCCCAAGACCGCTCATACACGGAAATCAGGCGTTCAGACGGGAGGCGGATTACCCCTGTCAGTGCAGATGTAGAAGAGGCGGTTGCAAATGCCAATCAAGTTGTCCAGGATATCATCCAAAACATCTTGCCAACCCTTATAGAAAAATATCCGGGTTTAACCTACCGACTGGGCGGTGAACAACAAGAGCAGCAAGAGTCTCTTGCAGCCATTGGAAATGGGTATATCTTTGCTCTCATTGGGATCTATACACTGCTAGCGATTCCTTTTCGCAGTTATACACAACCTCTGATCGTGATGTTCAGTATCCCCTTTGGAATTATTGGAGCAGTTATTGGTCACCTTTTACTAGGGTACGAGCTGTCAATTGTCTCGATGTTTGGAATGATTGCACTGTCAGGTGTCGTTGTCAATGATTCACTCGTGCTGATTGTGACCGCAAACAACTTGTATCGTAAGGAAAGGTTCCCTCTTTTTAAGGCAACAATTGAGGCAAGTAAAAGGC
>SLOH01000019.1 GCA_007132595.1 Waddliaceae bacterium
CGTCGGTTGGTCCGAGGAGGACGAGTTTGTTTTGAGAGATGTGCGAAAAGGGGGCGGTGAGTAGTTCAAAGAGGGGTTTATAATTGAAGAAAGCGAAGAGGGCGCCGATAAAGATGGTAAGAAGTGATAAGATGAGCGTTTTGCGCAGCTCTTCAATGTGGTCCCAAAAAGGGGCGGGAATATCACGTGGGGTCGGAGTCATTGTCGTTATCAACGTCAGTTTGGCAGGCGCGCTTAAATTCTCGAATGCCTTTTCCTAGGTTGCGAGCAAATTCCGGCAGGCGTTTGCCGCCAAAAAGCAAGAGAATGATTCCGAGAATCACTAGAATTTCCCAACTTCCGATCATAGATGTGTCTCCTGTTACCTTTTTTTAGCGTAAGGGGCAAACATCGACGAGTTCTTCTAGCTCTTCAATGAGCGCGAAAATGTCTCGTTTTTTTGCCTTGGTGATGACGGCTTTTCTTTTTTGCAGTTTATTGCAGAGTCTTTCAAGGGTAGATGTTACTTCATCGCCGATGGGTTTTTTACGTCCGTCCTCTTCATTCAGAGGGAAGGCTTGACGGATTTGAGTGAGCATCTCCGCTTTGGTCTCTCCGCTATAGGCTTCAACGATTTGTTGTTTTTTTGAAAATGAGCCTGGACGGGAGGCTAGGGTGTAGATGGCCTGTCTTGGCATTGTCTCAATTTGCTTGTGGAGTGACTTGGGCATTTCGGTGTAAAAATTGAAATATTGCAAGAAATTGTACGGGGTCTGTCTGTTGCCGTAGGTGGCAATCAGCCAAGTGGTGAATGCACCTTCTTTGTATTTAATCAGAACTTCATGCGCTTTTTTGATGCGCTCGCCGTGTAAAAGGGCGGCTTGGTGATTGATGGCTTTGACTTCTGAGGTGAGGGAGAGAAGCTCTCCAAGGTCTCTTTCAATGCTTTCTTTTCCGGTTGAAAACTCGTGCAAGATCGCTTCGATATGCTCTTTTTCATTGGAGGTGAGCTCGCCGAATCCGAAGATACCGGAAAAGCTCGATCGATCGCCGCGGGCGGAGACTTCGGCCATTTTTTGCATTTTCTCCGAGGGGCCTTTTTTGGCGAGTCGCTGTGAGATTAGAGCGCTTGATTTGCTCATTTTAGCCTTCCTAAAAGTTCTTTCGTTATTTTACGGAAATCATGAGCGGCCCTTGCAGTTGGCGATGTCAAGTAGAGGGGCTTTCCGTATATTGCCGCTTCTGAAACTTTAATATCTTTTCTGACCTTTGTTTTTAAAGCTTTATTTGGAAACGCCTCTTCAACGACAGAGAGAAAGGCGTCGTTATTTTTTCCTCTTGAGTTCCAAAACGAGAGGATGACTCCTAAAACTTCCATCGGATGGCGCTCTGCAATGCTGTTGATAAACTGCGAGAGGCGCTCTAGGCCTTTGACGCTGTAAAATTCGGGTGTCGCGCACACAACGGCGTGTGTGGCGGCGATGAGGGCGGACTCTGTGAGCCAGCAAAGGGAGGGTGGGGTGTCGATAAAGACAAAGTCGTACTTTAGGGGTTTAACGATGGTGCGAAGCCTTTCGTGAGAGTAGCGGTCGGACGCAAGCGATCCGGTGACTTCGACGCGCTCGAGCCACGTGTCTGCCGGTATAAGATCAAGGCCTTTGATCGGCGTTTGGACGATAACGTCTTGGATCTCTTTTTCTCCTTGAAGAACGCTTGCTAAGCTGTCGTGTTCGTCCGGGTCGAAGCCAAGGCCTGCGGTTAGGTTCGCTTGGGCGTCAAAATCGATGAGGAGTGTTTTTTTTCTATGAAATTTACTTAGGGCAGCGGCAATATGAAGAGCAGAAGATGTCTTGGCGGTTCCTCCTTTAAAGCTGCATATTGCAATTGTTTTCACTTAAATTCCACTTGTTAAACTTCTCGATGATTTCTCTTTTTGGAGAATTGAGATGAATGGGTCGATCTCCATTTCTCCGTGTACAATGTTATCTCTTGTGCGAACGTTTACGCTGCCGTTTTCCATTTCTTTATCCCCGATAGTCAGGATATAGTTAATTTTTTGCAATTGGGCATTTCGCACCTTCTTGCTAATGGATTCGTTTGCTTTGTCGAGTGTACAATGAAAACCGGCATCTGTAAACTTTTTATGCAGCATCTCGCCGTACGGCAAGTGGCGGTCTGCGACGTTGAGGATGCGGATTTGCTCGGGACTCAGCCAAAGAGGGAATTTACCGGCAAAGTGCTCAATTAATATACCAAAAAATCGCTCGATGGAGCCAAAGATCGCGCGGTGAAGCATCACGGGCCGCTGTCTTGATCCGTCGTTTGCGGTGTATTCCAGCTCAAAGCGCCGAGGAAGGGCATTGTCTAGCTGGACGGTTCCGCACTGCCATGTACGGCCGATCGCATCGCGTATGTGAAAGTCGATCTTCGGTCCGTAAAATGCTCCGTCGCCTTCGTTGATTTTGTATGTGTGTCCCCATTTGTCAAGAGCGTTTTTTAGTCCTTGGGTCGCCATTTCCCACTCTTCATCGCTTCCGATGGTGTTTTTTTCGGGGCGGGTCGAGAGTTCTAGGTGATAGTTCAGTCCGAATGTTTTGTACAGCTCATCGGCAAAGTTCAAAATGGCGATGACTTCATCCTCGATATCTTCTGGCTTCATAAAGACGTGGGCGTCGTCTTGGTGGAAGCTGCGCACGCGGAAGAGTCCGGAAAGTGCGCCGGACGGCTCGTATCGATGGACGTTTCCGATTTCCGATACGCGGTAGGGCAGATCGCGATAACTATGCGTTTTGCCTTTGTAGTATAACATGCAACCGGGGCAGTTCATCGGCTTGATGGCAAAGTCGTGGTTTTCAATTTCGGAGGTGAACATATTCTCGCGGTAATTTTCCCAGTGTCCGGAGCGCTCCCAAAGTTCTCTTGACATTAGAGCCGGGGTTCGAATTTCGACGTAGTCGCCCTTAGCTAAGAGTTCTCGAAGATAGTCTGTCAGGGCGTTCCAGATAATAGTTCCTTTTGGATGGATAAACGGCATTCCGGCGGCGACTTCTTTCATGGAGAAGAGATCGAGCTGGTTGCCAAGCACGCGGTGATCGCGTTTTTTTGCTTCCTCTAGCATGTGCAAATACTCTTTGAGCTGATCGCGATCGGGATAGGAAATGCCGTAGATGCGTGTCAGCATGGTATTTTGCGAGTCGCCTCTCCAGTAGGCGCCGGAGGTCTTAAGAATTTTAAATGCTTTGATTTTTCCAAGACGCGGGAGGTGAGGTCCGCGGCATAAATCGAAAAACTCCCCTTGTGTATATCCTGTCAGCTCATCGCTTGGGTCAAAGCTGTTGATGAGTTCAATTTTGTACGGGTTTTCTTTAAAGTATTCGATTGCCTCTTCTTTATTTTTAAACTTTGTGCGTTCAGACACGTAGTTATCTTTGAGGATCGCTTTGATTTCTTTTTCGATTTTTGGAAAGTCGTCTTCAGAAATTTCTAAATCGGCAAAGTCGTAGTAAAACCCGTTTTCGATGGGAGGGCCGATGGTCGGTTTTGCTTTTGGCCAAAGCCGCAAAATAGCTTGCGCGAGTACGTGCGCAGAGGTGTGCCAGAACACCTCTTTTCCTGCGGTGTCCTCGAAAGAGAGAAATTCGATGCTGTCGCCGCTCTTTAATGGAGTGGTAAGGTCGCACGTTTTTCCGTTTATGATGACAGCAAGCGCTTGAGACGGTCCCTTGAGGTTGAGTGTTTCAGCGAGTTCTTTTGCAGAGGATTGATCCGGTAGCTCGATTTTTGAGCCGTCTTTAAGAGAAATATTCATGAGATTGCGTAATTTTTTTAAGGGTATTTTACTTTGTTTCTTTTTTTTTATCTACCAACTACATTTTAAGGAACCCCTGATCAACTCAGCTTATTAAATTTTGTGCATTTTCTCTGAAATCCGAGAAAAACGCACTCACTTAACTATCAGGTAGTTAAGTTCGATTTTTTTTTCAGATTTTAGAAAAAATTCATGCAAAATTTAACTAACCTGCGTTGATCAGAGTCTCCTTAAGTGAGAAAAAAGTGGACTTGTCGGTTCCCGAATAGACATTTCTTCGGCCAGTGGTTATAGTCCGGGTATTAAAAGAGTGTGGTTTTGAGAGAAAAAATTTTAAATGCCTACACAGAACTTGCCAAGAAAAGAAAAAAAGCGCGCAAGCGTATTGCCGACAATTTTAAGCATATTGCAGAAGATGAGTATCTTACGCTTTCCTATTGGCTTGATAAGACCGAAATTCAAGAGAGCACAGATGTGCGAAATGTGCTCAAGGCCCGGCGCCTTGCAAACTTGATCATCTCCGATGAGGGAAAGCTCGATGTTGCCCTTTTGCCGCATGTAATTGATCTCTTGGGTTTGCATGCGCACTCTCTTGGTCCTAATCGGCAATACGATTCTTTAAGAAATCTCCATATGATTCAGGCGTTAACGAGATTGGAGGCAGAAAAGACGCTGCAGCAAGCGTTGAATAAAATTGGAAAGCCTCATATGAATGTGCGCGCCGATCACTTGATTCGGGCGACGTTGAATCTGCCCGAAAATGTCTCTGTCACTGATGCTCACGCAAGGCGCGCAGCGCTTTCGGCTTGGCTTAGTTATTTACGTCAAAGCGTGGGTTCTTGTTTTGCGACAGCGCCGGCGATTATCGTCCAGGCAGAGCAGCCGCTGCGTCTGTTAAGTGATTTTCAAGAAATTCTCTCAACGGGACGCATGAAGCGCACGTTTAGCGGTATTGAGTATGCGGTGCCTTTAAGTCCGAGTTTTGGAGCTGGAGATTTGCGCCGTCTTTTCTTGATGCCTCAAAGGTCAAGCGAGGAGTTTGAGGCGATTTTAAAGCAGCCGGGTCTTCTTTCTGCTCTAGAAAGTGAGGAGTTTATCCGCCTCGGATGTGTGGAAACAGATGAGATTTACTATACAACAGCCGAGCGCATCATCCGCCGCTCTCTTTTACTTCAACTTGATCTTTCTGAAGAGGAGTTGAAAGAGTATGAAGAGCGCCCAAAGCAAATGATGCAAAAAACGTTCATGATACCCACAGGAAGCTCCGGAGAAGGAGGCATTGGAAAAAAGTGCCAAACGTTTTACTCGCGATTTGAGGGGGCTAAGCAAAGGTTTGTCACCTTAGCAGATAATGCGCTTCTTAAGGCGTGGGAGTTTACGCTCGCCTCGCTTTCGGAGACCAAGCATCAATTTGCCAAATGGAACCTGTACACTAGCTTAGGGCTTCAGCCGAGCGAGTCTGGTGGTATAGGAGAGAAGTTGGTTGAAATTTTGAAATCCAAGCTAAACCAAGCAAATCAGCAGGCGCAAGAGTATCAAGGTGAATATGAGATGCTTTATCAGCAAGTGAATTTTCTACAAAGGCGCGCAAGAAGCGCCTCATCGGAAAAGGAGGCGCGTTGGAGGCAGGCAGAGTATCAGTCGAAGGCAAATGAATTTCGTACAATCGAAGAGCTGCGGAATAAGGCGCATTTAAAGGCGCAAAAATATGCAAACTTATTTAACGATCTGATTGATCTTTATGACGGTTTATTTCCAAGCTATTTCCAAGAGATTTATGATGCCGATATGCATGAGGCAAAGCTGCAGTTTTACGACGATAGTCCGGCTGGTTTTAGGCTTTTATACAAGCATGGACGGGCAAAGACGGATGTGTGGTCATTAATTCACGGGCCTGCGGAGTTTGTGGAGTCGCTTTCAAATTTCTTTATTGCAACAGAAAGCGAGGTGGCAGGGTCTGAGAAAATGTCTGGGCTCGAGGATGATGTGTCAGAGATTGTAACGTTAATTGTGAATCATATTCGAAGCGAGGAGTTTTTAGAGTCGGCTTTTCATAGAATCGCCAAGTCTCACAATCAACGTGTGGTGAAAGATCCTTTGAAGCATTTAGATCAGATTGCAACAAAGCCTTGGGCGTACCCATCGGGCGGCGCGATGAACACACTTGTCAGCTGTTATTGGCGGAGCCAAGAGTCGCCGACAGAGGTTTCACGCTGGGTGGAAAATCCGATTGAGCTTATGGTTTTTTTGATTGATACGATCAAGGAAATGCCACCGACAATACAGACGCAGTTTATTGAAAATCGGGATAAAAGCTTGCTTGCTCACTCGCCGACCCACGCGTTTTTAATTAAGCCGGGCTGGTTTGAGGAGGCGTGGCAAGCAAATCAGTTCACCTACACTTGGGTGAGAGATCATCTTGTTGTTCCGGCTGAGATTTTTGTAAGTAAAATTTTTCTAGATGATGAGAAGATGCGGTATGTGATTGAGAGGTTGAAAAAAAAGCTTCCGCAGCCGTTCATTCCCTTCTTTCAATATGCATTTCGAGATATTCGCGGCTCGATGAATTTGCAGGTGTTTCGCGATTATATTTTAGACACTGTCGACCAGTCGGAAGGGCTGAAAATCGGTGGCCGCCGGGTGATTAGCTCTGAGGATGTCGATGAGGCTCTCTTTTCATTAATGCCTCTTTTCCCCGGTTATCTACTCGAGGAGCGAGTGGAAATCATCCTTTCTCAAATTGATGGTGCTTTAGCTAAAAAAGCGCTGCCGCATCTAAGCGCGTTTTCTGCACCTGGATTGATGAGTGCACTTGAGTTAAAAGAGGTCTGCCTCTTGTTAATCGGGCTTGCAAAAGATGAGACGTCGGCTCCGGTAAATTATCCTGAACGTATTTCAAAAATTGCTCAAAAAGAGGGGTATGCGGTCCCTGTTCCTTTTGTTTTTGCCGATACGAATTGGCCAAAAGACAACTTTGCTTTTCTTGTTAATCCGGGGAGCGGAAATCTGTCGCTTTGGCGTGTGGACCCGACCGGAAGCGTGGGAGCGCCGATGAAAATGTGGGATCACTACCTCAATGGGCAGACAAAATCGCCTGACTGGGGGGTGTATACAGAGCCGCATCAGTGGGTAGATGAAGAGCCGTCTTTCCGGTTTATCTAGGGGGATTTTTTTAAGTTTGGATGAAAGAGATTTGAGCTGAAACCCTGATACGGTTGAAGAGAGTGGGTTTTGATGCTGTCTCTACTTTCTGTTCTTTTTGGATGACCACCGGTACAATTGCGTGCTCAAGATCTTGTAGATGGTAAGAATTTTCCAGCTTATTCATCTCGGAAAGAACATCGGGATTCTCAACGAAGATGCAGACGGAAATTCCATTTTTTAAGCACTTTTTGATCTCTTCAAGGCACTCTCGGTTATTTTCAAGCGGTTCAATGGGTGGAATAAATGCAAGTTTAAGAACCATGCGGTAAATCTTGTGGATCCATTTTGAGTGGTGCGGCTGCTCTTCTTCAATAAAGAAGTGCATCCGGCGTCTTTGGTTTCCTAAGATCAAAAGGGTATCATTCCATGCCGTATGGTGGCAGATAAACAGCGTAGGTGTTGTGGGAAGTGATTCTTTTCCAATTGCTTTGACCTTGAAGTGGGCGCGTGAGAGGAGCATTGCAAAGAGCCTTGTGACATAGTCGAAGTATTCAAATGCAATAATAATAGAAGTGGCAAGCGTAATTGTTCCGATCACAGTAAAACCTTTGTCAACATCAAAGCCAAACACCTCAGTGTTGAGATATAGAAGCGATGAGGAGATAAGAACGCCAGAGTAGCTAAAGAAATTACTTGTTGCAACGATAATGCCGCGGTGTTCTTTCGGGCTGGTCATTTGTATATAAGACTCTAGGGGAATTAGGTAAACGCCTCCTAAAAATCCAAGTAACAGAATCAATGGCACCACACATGCAATGTGTCCGGAAAGAAAGTCGAGCAGAAAGCAACAGATTGTAATTCCACATGCCGCTAAAGGGACAATTCCAAG
>SLOH01000065.1 GCA_007132595.1 Waddliaceae bacterium
GAATTTTGGATGGATTTTTCCTGAATTTCAAAGGTTCCTTTTGATGGAAAAGCAGAGGTTGAAGGCGCATGAATATTATTTTACTGCAAACAAAACTAAAGGACGATGAAATTGAGGCTTTAATGCAAGAGTTCCCTCAATTTTTGTTCCTCACCCTTTCAGAATTTTCCACCAATAAATTAGATAAAAACAGCTGGGAAAGGGTCGAGGTATTTTACGGGCAGCATTTAAACTCCGAAGAGCTGGAGATGGCTAAACAGCTTCGCTGGATCCATACGGCGACACCACATTTCAATCGAATTTCGATAGATGAAGTATTAGACCGAGGAAACATCCTTGTCACCTCAACCAAAGAGGAAAATATTCGGCAGGTCGGTGAATTTGTTATCGGTGGGATTTTGATGTTTGCAAAAAATTTGCATCACTGGAAAAAGGCTGATCTTACACCGGATGTGTTATGGGACAGTAAGTGGCGCGACTCAATGTGGACCTTAGAAAACAAAACCCTCCTTCAAATCGGGCTTGGTAAATTCGGGACAGAAATCACTAAGCAGTGTAAACAACTCGGGATGCGGACGTGGGGTGTAAAAGAGAAGCGTTCTTTTCACTCTCACTGTCGCAAGACATTTCCCTTTTCCGAACTGCACTCAGTTCTTCCAACCGCTGATGTTGTTTGCTTAGCGATGCCCCGGGAGTCACAGCCGGCCAAGATGCTTGGAAAAGATGAGTTTAATCTAATGAAAGATGGCTCTATCCTCATTATTATCGGAGATCGAAAATTTATTGACGAAGAGGCTCTTGCGAGCGCTTCAAAGAAGGGGAAATTTCGAGGAATCCTGCTAGATGCTCCGTATTTAATTCCAATTCCCGCTTCATCCCCTCTATGGGGAATCGAAGAGATTATCATTACACCGCAAGTCTCCGCGCGCCCGAAAGCGAAAGATGGGGAGTCTTTTCACGTATTTCGCCACAACCTCAGACAATACGTGCACGAAAACTACGTCGACATGCTGAATGCTTTTTCCGGAAATCACAAATAAAAAGAAAAAGTGATGCTTAAACGTATTTAAGCATCACAAATTGTCTCCTTAAGCCTCTTTACCCTTCGCGTTATCCGCACGTGTTGTCTGGCTGTTTTTTTCTTCCAATTCATTGAAGAAAAGCAACAAAGGGGTCGCCAAGAAAATTGAGGAGTATGTTCCAACGATCACCCCGACTGTCATTACAAAAGAGAAATCAAAAATAGACGCTCCTCCGAAAAAGACAAGGGAGAGAAGAACAAGCAGTGTAGTCCCTGAGGTCATTAAGGTTCGACTCAATGTAATATTAAGCGCGTGATTAATAACTTCTGTGAACTTGCGTTTTTGCATCAAGTGCGCATCCTCACGAATTCTATCAAAGATAATAATCGTATCATTTAAGGAGTAGCCAATAATCGTCATGATCGCTCCAACGACGACAAGATCGATTTTCACAGGTAGCTCCATCTGATGACAAATTGCCAAGATCGCAAGAGTGACTGCAACAGTATGTGCGAGTGCGATCACCGCTGCAACTGCGTACTTAAGCTCAAAGCGAAGCGTAATGTAGATTAAAATACTTAGCAATGCAAGCGAGAGGGCGTAGCCCGCATTCCGACGCATTGCGTCTGAAAACTGTCCGCTCATCATCGTCCAATTGGAATCCAAGTCAGACAAATCTGATTCTTGAATTGGCAAGCCTGCCGAACTTAAAGCTTCAACAACCCATTCAATGCGCGGATCTTTTTGATAATCATACTGAGTATCTTCAACTTGTGAAACAAGTGGCAACCCATGATAGGGGCGTCCGGTTTGCTCCATGCCCATTCCAAGTTGAATACGCAAATGATTCGCCTTGCTTAGCGCACGAACTTCAACATCTGTGCTTGATGCTCCAGCCTCTACTAAAGCCGCCTCAGCTGCTCTTCGATAAGAGTCTATATCGTCTTGCTCCTCAACTTGCGCATAGAGGGCGTAGCCTCCGGTAAAGTCCATACCTAAAATTGTATGTTGCTGTGAGAAGAACAAAAACCCTCCGATAATAATCACCGCAAGGGAGCTGAACATCACAGGTTTTGCATAGCGGAAAAAGTCGATATTAGTGTCATGGATCCAATGAGACATTTTGAGCTCTTTATTCTTTGGATTTTGCACCCACCCGGCAAAGTAGTATCGAGTCATGAAGAGGGCTGTAAACATCGATGATACAATTCCGATAATCAACGTCACAGCAAATCCCTTAATCGGACCTGAATCGAATTGGGTTAAAATAAATGCCGCAATAATCGTTGTGATATTGGAGTCGACAATCGCGGAAAACGCTTTATTATAACCTGCTTGGATTGCAGACGATATTCTTCCTGAAATACGAAACTCCTCGCGGATACGCTCAAAAACAAGAACGTTCGCATCGACAGACATTCCGATCGTTAAAATAATCCCGGCAAGACCAGCTAGTGTCAACGCCGCGCCTATACTCTGCAGAACGGCCCAAATAATTAGGATATTCAAAAAGACAGCGCAAGTAGCAACTACACCGGCAAATCGGTAGTAACCGATCATCGCGACAGCAACAAGCACTAGGCCAATCACCGTTGCCATAATTCCTTGGTTACGTTCACTTCTGCCAAGTTCAGGACTCACATTTTCTTCTGAAAGAATTTCAGGTGTGAAACTTAAAGATCCAGCCCTCAAATCTGCAGCGAGCTCGGTGATCTCCCGCTGTGAAAAGCGTCCGCTAATCGTTCCGCTATCGCGTAGCGCTGCTCTTAAAAGCGGCATTGTTACGACTGAATCGTTGAGAACGACCGCCATCCGCCATCCACGTCCGCCGGAATACTCTTCCTTTGGAGTCCCGACAATCTGATCCTCTGAAAACTGAGAGGTCCAACGATAGAAGTTTTCACTCGGACTGCCTTCTCGATCCCCCTTGTATGAACCGCTAATTTGAAAGGAAAGGATATTTCCTTCAGATGGATCATAACCCACTTGGACACCAGTTAAACTCGAGCCTTCTAGGGCAAAGTTATTAAAAACAATGAGAAGCGGGTGAGTTTGTCCATACCATTCAGATAGATCATCCCCTCGCAATACTGCAATTTTTGACACTGTGTCATCCAGTGCACTCGACGTCTCTCTGGACTTTGGAGAAGCAATCTGCAATCCGTTTTCAACGAGAATTCTCGCATGTTCACTCACGGGTCGACCAGTGGTGCCAAATTCAGCGCCACCTAACTGGCGCCAAGCGATTTCATTGATGCCTTTTGCGTCTCTTTGATTCGTAACGACAGCTTCATTCCACACATCTTGAAGAAATTGATTGACCGCATTCCCAATTTCCGGATTGTTTGGGGTGAATTTTTCATTCACTATATGAAAATACATGGCAGATGCCTTAATCAATTCTTCTGCAGAAAACGCTTGAGATCCTGGGAAGTCGAGAATGATATTGTCATTTTCGATGCGAATGGTACGCTCCGATACACCCATCTTGTTTACACGGGCATAGAGTTCATTTACCGCTTGGTTTAAACTTTCTGTCTCGGTCACTTTTCTTCCATTTTGATCGCGCAAACCGATACGAACGGTCTTACCACCTGAAAGGTCCAGACCCCACTTCAAAATTTTACGATCATCGCCTCGGAAAAATTTAAGGAAAGAGATACGTAAGTTTTCCAAATAGACATTTTTTGTTGGAGGCGGCACTTCATAATGACGAACGACATTGATATCAGCCTGAGCGGTTTCATATTCATCAGACCACTTAACTAAATCCTCTTGGATAGAATCTAGGATCTGATTTCTCGCAAGTAGGCGCTGCTCTTTGTCGGTAAGCTCAAGAACGGCGTAGCGGGTGGTACCGTATTTGTGAAAGTTTTCTCTTGTCGCTCGAATAAATGTGGATGCATGGTCATTTTTTTCAAAAATATAGTCATCTTTAAATGCCTCGTCAAAACCAAAAGCATTTCCAGGGTATGCGATATACCCTTGTCTCGCTAAAATTTTGGTTAGGTTGTTGAGATCTTTTTGTAAAATTTGCGCGTCTTCAGAATCGGGACTGTCTTGATACTTGTGTAATATCAAATCAAGACCTCTTGCAATAATATAGATAGAATCACTTCTAAATCCACTGGATGACGCATCCTTATCTAAAGCTGGGGCATATAAAACAAACCCAAGTCTCTGCCTTGAAGCTGGAAGCGCATCAAATTGATCTTTTGTCAGTATTGGATAGTTTTCATTTATAAGATCGGGATGCTCAGGATGCCACTGTTTGTTCAGCTGAAGATTGAGCTGGTCAAGCTGCTTTTGAGCAAGCACTCCCAAGTCCAGAAGGAGGAAGCTTTGGGGGTTTGACTTTTGGTGAAAATCAATAGCGTATTCTTGATTGTCGGGAACGGCACTCTCTTCTGTTGCACGAGACATCCTAGCAACTTCATTGAGAACAAATCGACGAAGGCGCTCTTTTCTGTACGCTTTTGTTTCCGAAGTCGCCGGTTGTTTTAAAATTTCGGCAATGTCCTCGTGCAATTGTACACGTATTTTTTCACTCCCCCAGTCAATGACTACCTGCTCGAAAAGAGGATGGGTTCCCTCAAGAGAGATGTCTTGTACCGGGTTTCTTGAATCCATCAAATCCGCCGTTTCATTGAAACGCTCAATCACATCTGTTTGACTGAGCTCCGAAAGACCATCATTAAAGAGTGATTTTCGTGATTTGAGAACTGCAATTGCGTCCTGAATGCTTCGTTGTTTATTTTCAAGAATGGTCAATTTATCGGAGACTTCGGATTTATCAGCGTTTGATTCATCAACCTTCTGTTTGAGCGGATGAATTTTTGACTCGATTCGATCTAAGGCAGCTTGCAGTCTTTTAACAAGCGCGGTTGACAAACGATCCGGTGATACTTTTTGATCAATGGTCAATTGTGCAAAAAAACGTTTGGACGCGGGGTGCTCATCATCAAAAAGTGTGGCCCATTCCACGAGTTCTCTTGAAATCACAGCTGCCTGCGCATCGCCTTTTTCTGTGTCTGGTCCGGATAAAAATTGATTAATCGCTTTTCCAAGAGAACTTCCACTTCCTAAAAATTGTATGACTTGGACAGACCGATTTTTTATTATCTCTTGATAATCGCCGGAGATTTCATTTTCATCTGTTAATTTGGTCACATAGCGAAACAGTTGATCTACATCTTCACTGGTAGGATGAATCGTCAGCTGTCTAGAAACAATCACTTTTGTCGGTTCATCTTCAACGACTCCTTCAAGTTCTAGCTGAGCCGGCACAAATGAAATTAAACTCCCTGCTCTTGGCAAAAATCGCTGAAAGAGTTGAGCGTCGTGAGCGTTCTTAAACTCAACGATGTATTGTCTTGGGTTTTTTTGATCAAATGTGATCGACTTTGGGCTTACCCCTAAATGTTTGGCAAATGAAGAAATCCAATCTCTTGAATCATTCTCTAGCTGATTCACGCGGCTAACAATTTCTGTCGCAATTTCTTTAGCGCTTTGCTCTGTAACAGGCGACTTCAGGGGTTTACTGTAGTAAAAAACAGTCGGAAGAATGTTGATCAATGTGAGTGAAATGACAGCAATGATTACCCAAAATTGCCAACGCTTTTGCTTTTCCATAATGAATCCATTCCTTCATTTTTAGTTAGTCAGACACTGCAGGATATCAGATATGTTTAAATGTGAAAAGAGAAAAGGTCGGGGTGAGTTCCAGGGTTTTAAGACCCTTTAACAAACTCTTCAACCCATTTTAGGTACCTCTGATTGTCTCAGTTTAATCAAATTTTGAGTGAATTTTTGTCGAATTTCTTTGAAAAAGGAACAAAATTTAATAATCTGCCTTTATCAAGGGTTCCTTCTACATTAACAAAAACAGTTTGATGGAGACTACCCAATTGGAAGTTCAGAAATTATGAAGGAGTATAACAAGAATAACGTTTTTAGATTACTCGGCTTCAGGCCAGTAGAGAAGCAAAAAAAAAGCAGTTCCCTTTGGGAACTGCTTTTTCGAAAAAGCTATGCGATGATTTAAGTCGCTGCCTGCGTTGCCGTTTCGGCAGAAGCAGACACTTCTTCTTTTTGTCCTGTCAGTTCTGCGAACATGCGGCTAAGGCTGCGAACACCGAGCATCCAAGCAACCATCACAGCAATTACAGACCCTGCGACGTAAGGAGTAATTGCTCCTAGAGATCCGACAGCAACTAGAAGGACCTGTTGAATTGCAGAGCCTCCTGATTTACCAAGTCTTGCCCCGACGACGTCAATAGCAGCTTTTCCTTTTACTTTAGATTCTTGATCTAAAGGAATATATGCCATCTCTTTCGTTGGGTCAAAGAGCGAGTACTTTGTCGATTTGCTGAGTACGTTTTGTATCATACCGATAATAACAGCTAGGAACAGCGGTGTTGTTCCAAGGGCTGCAACGTAATAATGCAGTGAATCACTGAAGATGACAAATGCAAAGAACCCAGAAGCTGTCACAAGCAACATCACAGGAGTCGCCATAGCGGCAAATCTCCAGCCGAAACGACGCATTAACCATCCACCAATAAACATTAAGCAGATTGTTGTTGCACCAGTTGCAAACGAGAGGCCTCCCATAAATGCGCTATAATCGTTCGGGTTAGGGTACTGCAACTTAAGCTGACCTTTCCAAGTCACCTCTACAAGGTTAATGCAAATTCCATAAGACATCACAAGTAGTGCGATTAGGAAAATATATCTAGACTTCAATAAGAACTTAAAGCTTTCAACAATTGACATCTTAGGCTTTTCTTTCTTCTGCTTGACATCTTTTGGATCATAAAATTTCGGATCTGTCAACACGCTGCGGTGCATCCACCAGTAAATACCTACAATCATTGCTCCGGCAAAAACGACAGAACCCATCAAGTAGTTTAGGGAGATCTGCCATGGGTCTGCGCCGACCGGCATGTTACCGCGAATTTGTGAGAAATAGGTAATCATTGGGCCTGAAACTAAAAGAGCAACGTTAGCTCCAACACCAAGTAGTGTGTATACACGCTTCGCTTCATTAATTCTCATAATATCGTTAGCAAATCCCCAGAATCCTAAAGAAAGAATTGCACTTCCCCAAAGTTCCGATAGGATATAAAACAGCGAGTAGTCCCAGTTTCTATAACATCCGACAAGACCTTTCATTCCCGCAGGAAGAACTGACTGCAACCAATCAGCAGATGTCGTTGGACATAAGAGGGCGCGATTCGGATAAACAAAAACAGGAAACAAAGCAAAGAAAACCAAAAAGGGCAAAATTGCTGCATAAAACAATTTTTCCTTAGAAAGCATATTACTCAACTTTGCGTATATAAGCATAAAAGCAATAGCGGAAGGAACTGTTCCGTATAGCTTCAAAAATGGAATTGCATCCGCACCGGATGAAGTAACGATCAATGTTGTTCTCCTCCATCCACTGACACAGCAGCCCGCCGTAGACGTCCCAGGTGAGGCGTCCGGAGGCGTCGGAGATTTCCAGATCGTAGGCCGGTTTGCCCAGGTCGTGGCAAAGGGCGGAGATGCACACCGCCAGACGCCAGCGGGGTTCGAGTATCTTGCGTCGCTCGCCGCTGAGATGGCCATCGATGATGTGACCGTGAAAGGAGCGCGTGGCCCACAACGCCACTTCAATGCCGTGGCGAAGCAGCCCTCCGGCGCCACGATGATGATGCGCGCGCGAGGCGGGGATGAGATGGACAAAGGCGGCGTAGGATTCGAGTAGTGGTTCGACCAGTGA
>SLOH01000056.1 GCA_007132595.1 Waddliaceae bacterium
CCCCCGATCTTTTTGTTGTCGTCGCATTCGGCGAGATTTTAAAACAGTTTATTTTAGATATTCCCAAGCTTGCCTGTATTAACGTCCACGCCAGCCTTCTTCCTAAGTATCGAGGAGCCGCTCCCATTCAAACCGCCATTATCCAAGGCGAGTCAGAGACAGGAATTACGATCATGCACATGGTCAAAAAAATGGATGCCGGGAATATGATCGCGATGCAAAAGACTCCAATCACGCCCGAAGAGACTTTTGGAGAGGTTCAGGATCGTCTCTGTACAATCGGGTCTGATCTGCTGATTGAAGTGATCCACCGTTTTGCAAAAGAAAAAGAGATTGTCGGCACTCCTCAGGACCATGACGCTGCCACATTCGCCCCTAAAATTGAGCCACAGGACTGCCGCATTGATTGGACTTTGCCGGCAACATCCATTCACAATCTCATTCGCGGTGTCAATCCATACCCGGGCGCTTTTACTGAAGTCAAAGTCAAAGGGCAACTTCAGCGCATCAAAATTTTGCGTTCGCAAATCGTGACTAAAACCAGTCAAAACCCACTGGTCATCCCTTGCGGTGAAGGGGCAATTCAGATTCTTGAGCTGCAGCCCCCGGGAAAAAAAGTCATGAAAGTAGAGGACTTTTTGCGCGGAACACCTGAAGATCAGCTTGAATTTCTAATTTAAATTTGTTATTACATTAGGCTGTTTTTTAAGGGATCTTATGAATATTCCGACAAGTATCGCATCTTATCCACTGCAAACGGCTTTCCAAGGCTCACAGCAGCTTGAACACGCATGCTCGCTATTACGCGGCACTTGGTGCTTTGGGTGGGGTGTTCGTGAGTTTGTAATGTCCACCTCGCACCTCTCAGCTTACAGGCGTGACCTGTCAGAGCGCGTTCACAACCTGTTTTCTCATCATCTTGCTCAAGGCGCTTGGTTTCTTCTTACCGGCTCATGCAGTATGCTGACCTCTCTTCATCATTTTAAAGTGATTAATCTCGGTCTTGCTTTCACTCCACTTCTTTTTGTCGGTGGACTTAGCTTTATTATGGCGCAAATCCAAAATTTTTCTCAAAGTTTCCAAAGATATCAAAACGCGCGCGAAGCTTGTGATACGCGCGAAATGAAATTTGCAGTGATCAGCATGATCAGCTCGACCGCCTACCTCTTTATGGCTCTGATTTCCGCTTTTGGCGCTCCTTTTGCCATCACTTGTTTATTGGGAGTTTTTGCATTCAATACCGGGATGCTTGAAATTTATATGCAGTGGTACCAGAGCCTTTCAGGTGCGCCTGCTTAAATTCAATTGGATTCACTTGAAATCATTTCTTTTTCGCACTCATCCGCACATTTTCGGCACTCTTTTGCGCATTTTTGGCACATCTCATCATTGTACTTTTCACACTCCTTTGCGCAAGCATGACACGCCTCTATACAAAGAGAGAGGGTTTGACTTGTCAACTCACCGTTGGTAATGCACTCTTTTGCGCACAAATTGCAAATTTCAGAGCACTCCGTGCAGATTTTTAGGCACTTTTCATGAGACTCTTTTCCTAAACAACAATTGTATGCACAATCATTACAAACTTTAAAACATTCTAAACATTCATCAGTACAACTATTCATACTATTACCTTATAATTTAGTGGTTTTTATTATTTTCGGTCTAAATTTACTAATAGCACGATTTTGTGAAAAAGAGATATTGGTATTTAAAATCAATTGAATCGGGATGTGTCAGATCTTTCTTAAAGTTTTAGTGGTTAAGGCATTGGAGAATGGAGGAGGCCGCTGTAATCTGTTGCGTGGGCAGCGGCTCTTTCAGAACGTCCACAAGATAGGGGATTGAGCGCTTATCCGCAACTTTGCCAAGTCCCTCAATGATCTGGAGCTTTAAGTCTCGCTTGGCAGTGGGAAGGTGGGTATGCAAAAGAGTGATCGCCGCCTCGTCCTTGAGTACGGATCCAATGAGGAGAGCGGCTTGAAGGCGAACTTCGAGGCTTTCGTGATTCAGACATTCCTGAATGGCGTCAATTGAGAGCTCTGCGCCTTCACTTAAAAGCATCGTCAGAGTTAAACTTGTCACAGCAGCCGAACGCTCTTTTAAAAACTGTTTTAAGGCTTGATGCGCCCATGTACTATCGACAGTTGAAATAAGATTGATGAGTTTGAGGCGAGTGACTTGATTGATAACTTCCGGCATATTCAAAAGCGCCTGATCATCGCTAAATTCGCTTGGCACAATCGCAACGCCCACCTCATATGGTCGCGTTGTTAAACGACCCTTAATTTGAGAAAGACCTTTTTGAATCGCAGCGCATGCAGACGACACATCCTCTCGCTCGCCAATCAGCCCAACGGCGAGCGTCATTTTTACATACGGATCTTGAGTCTTGTGCATAAAGCTGCGCATGGCGGCAGCTCCACTTGGACCTGATCGACTTAAGACCGCTGCCGCTTCTATGCGAACTTCTTGGTTCGGGTGATCAATCCACTTAGAAAATAATTTCTCTGCTCGAGAGGGCGTTTGCAGGGTGTGTGCCCAAGCAGATAAAATGGCAACACTTGGCACACGGTCACCTAGCCTGTCGATCTTTTGCGTACTGAGAAGACCGACTGTATGAATCGCAGCGGCTCTCACACTTGGGTGGTAATCATTCATAAGGGGAATGATGTAAGGCAGACTCTCTCGCTGCTCAAACGCACGGGCAAGCTGACAGCTAAGGGCTCGCAACCCCGCTCGCTCGCTTTTAGCAAGCCACTCGATCTGATGGACATTGATCTCTTCTGTGAGCGTGATTGCCGCCTCAATGTTCAGCAAAAGCTCTTCGTGGCTTGTCTGATGTTTGGCCATTTGACCAAGGAGAAAGGGGAGTAGCGGGTCATATTTTGCCTTTGCAAGCCCCTTGACAAGCGCTTGTCTAACCTCCGGGTTAGTCTCCGTTTGCAGCAGGTTAAACATCTGCTCGTGAATCGTATGGTCGGGGAGGTGAGAGGAAAGAGACGCTGCAACCTTTCGAATGGTGGCGTTTTTATCCTCTAGCCTTTCGCGTATTAAGACAACTCCTCGACTGTCTTGCGAAAGAACAGAGGCAATTGAGGCATAGAGTCTGACAAGGGGGGAGGGGGAGTGGTTTCCTTTGCGGATCACCGACCAGGCAATCTCTTCGATGATTTCAAAGTCCTCTTCGATCTCGGGAAAGCGCGAACGGTACTGAGCGAAAACCTTGAGTGCTTGCTTGACTTGCTCGTCATGGGCCAGCGTCTTTAAGTAGGCTCTCCATCGCTCTTGTGATGATTCATCTTCTAAAAGCGCAGATGAGGCAAGCTGGCTTGCATATTTTGTGTCTCCAAGTTGCAGGTGTTTGTAGACCCGCTCGCAAGGATCGGCAAAGCAAAGAGTGGGGATTAACCACAACAAAAGCTGTTTTCTGCACATTTGACAAGACTTGAAATTTGTTTAAAGGATTCATGTTTCGAGTCTTGGATCAGCTCAAATAGCACCGTCTCTACGCTGCTGACCCGTATTCCTAAGTCGCGCATTTCGGCAATGGCAGTCGAGTAGTCAAAGATCGACCGCGAAGAGATCGCATCGTTGAGAACAATTGGGTTATGACCCGCTTCAAAAAGATCTTTAGCTGTCTGCAAGACGCAAACATGCGCCTCAATGCCGACGATGATCCAATTGGGGCGATCAAGTGCCCGCTTCAGCTCATCGCTGCCCATACAAGAAAAACTTGTCTTTGCAATGGGCGGAGTCGTTAAAGCCCCGGAAATTGCCGGAATTGTCTTTCCAAGCCCTTCGGGGTACTGTTCGGATGTAATGATGGGCATTTGTAAAATTCTAGCGCCATTAATCACTTTTAGGGCGTTGAGTGCGATATCACACGAGCGTTCCACCTTTGACATGATGCTCTCTTGCATGTCGATGACTAAAACCCCTGTTTCATTTTTATCCAATTTTGCCAAGAGAATGTCCTCCTATTAAGTGAAAGTGCAGGTGAAAAATTGATTGTCCGGCGGAAGGGCCGACGTTTGTTGTGAGTCTATAACCCGATTCAATATTGAATTGCTTTGCAAGTGTTTGCGCGACCGAGACGACTTCTCCGATGATCGGCAGATCTTGGTCCGGGACAGACTGCAGATCTTTGAACTCTTTTTTTGGTATGATCAGAATATGCACAGGAGCTTCGGGGTATTTATCTTTGATTGCAAGGATATCCTTATTTTCAAAGACCTTCTCACATGGAATCTCTCCATCAATCATCTGCTTAAAAAGTGTTTTCATTCGATCCTCCGACCTTTTAAGTTCCAGGGATTTGCTTTAGTGCGGCAAGCGCATCATCTTTTGTCTCCCAAACGGAGATGAATCGCCCCTTATGGCAAAAAATCGCCCCTTTGATGCCGGTTTTGCGTTGCAGGTCTTCTCCGAGAAGGCCAGCCCAATCTTTGGGTAGCGGGACTCGGACGCTCATTTTGTCCGATGCATCGGGAGGAATTCCTCTCAGCACCCAGTGTTCCTCAGATGGCATGATGATAAACTGCGCCGGATGGCTCTCTCCACCCAACTGAAAAAAGAGGTCGACCCACGGCACTTTTTTCTCAAAAATTAAGACCTGTCCTGTTGACTTCATCGCCTCTTCCACAACGTCGCGGCACGATTGAATGTAGTGAAAGCGCTTAAGTGAGCGGTCAATGTGCTGGCGTGCAAAGGCAACAGCTTCAAAAAATGCCAAGTTCATGGTCTTATCATCGACATCGTATGGAACAGGAACTAGGTTTGCGATGATATGGGAGTAGGTGCATAGGCCTGCAATTTGCGGATCTTTTCCATTGTCATGAGCATCGACACCTTTGATCAGGCTGTGATTCAGATGCGCATACTCCAACTCGGATAAAAAGCCCTGATCTTTCAAATATAGCAAGACCATTCCAGCCGAGCTCATGTCTCCATTGTAGTCCGCTTGATGGTGATCGAATCGCTTGCTGCTCGGATCATAGATTCCACCTACATCGCAGACAATCTCGCATTTTTCAAGCGTCGCTGGATCACGCGTCCGATAGATCTTACTCTCCTCAATCAGTCCGCAGCGCAAGAGAAGAGCGCAAGCGGTGACCTCATCGGCATGAAATCCGCTATCGTGAGTACCGAAACTTTTGGGCTCAATTTCATTCATAAACTCTGAATTATGTCATAGCTAAGCTTAAAGAGAAAGACGACATTGCGATTTTAAGAGAAAGTGTCCAAGAAAGGCAAAAATGTTTAAGATTGTATGCAATGAGCTTCGATGTTGAAACATTAAAAAAATACCCGGCCAAACCCGGCGTCTACTTAATGAAAGGAGCGCGCGGTCAGATTCTCTATGTCGGCAAGGCAAAGAACTTGCGGCTGCGCATTCGGCAATACTTTTCCAAAAGCGGCGATGGCCGGGCCATGATCCCTTTTCTCACCTCGCAGATTGACTCGATTGAGACAATGGTTGTGCAATCGGAAAAAGAGGCGCTTCTTCTTGAGAACAATCTCATCAAACAATACAAACCCAAATACAACGCGCAATTTAAAGATGACAAAAGCTATATCGCGCTAAAGGTCACCAAGCACAAGTGGCCCCGAGTGGATGTTGTGCGCTACCGCGGAAAGCCAAAAGCCGACGGACAGTACTTTGGACCCTATAGCCACGCCGGATCGGCAAGAGCCACACTTGACCTTTTGCACCGACTCTATCCGTTAAGACAATGCTCCGACCTTGAGTTTGCAAGACGCAACAGACCGTGCATTCTCTATGACATTAAACAGTGCATAGCTCCCTGCGTTGGCAAATGCACCAAAGAGGCGTACGACGATTATGTGAACCGGACCTTGCGGTTTTTACAAGGACAAGACACCGAAGTGATCCAAATGTTGACAGAAGAGATGCATAAATTCTCAGATGCACTTGAATTTGAAAAAGCAGGCGCAATTCTTGATACAATCAAACAAGTCGAGCGCTCATTTGAGAGGCAATATGTCGACAAGCCGCTCGGCTTTGCGGGCGATGTGCTTGGGATCTACCGCAAAGGCGATGAGGTTGTGATTAGTCAGCTGTTTTTTCAGCGCGGCCGCTTAACCGGCTCGCATCACTTTAATCTATCAAAGATTATTGGAGAAGATGAGGACCTGCTTCGTACCTTTATTTTGCAGCATTACGGCGAGAAAGAGAAAAAACCGAAGGAAATTCTGATTCCCATTGATCTATCGGGAAAGGAAAGTCTGGCTGAAATTCTATCACTTCGCATCAAGACAGCTGTTCGGGGCGAGAAAAAAGCGCTGCTGACAATGGCGTTTGCAAATGCCGAGGCGACATTTAATAAAGAGAAGGATGAAAAAGTCATTCGAGAGCGCACCCTCATCGAGATGAAGGAGCGCCTTCATTTAAACAGTGTGCCGGAAAATATCGAATGCTTTGACAACTCCAATCTTTCAGGCTCTCAGTCGGTCTCTGTCATGGTCGCATATTCCCATGGAGAAAAAGATAAGGGGCGCTACCGCAAATATAAAATCAAAGCGGCAAAGGAAAGCGATGACTATGGCGCAATGTATGAGGTCTTAATGCGGCGCTACATGAGAGCAAAAGATGAGGGGACACTGCCTGATCTGGTTGTACTTGACGGAGGCAAGGGACACCTCAACGTCGCTCTTCGAGTGATGCGCGAACTCAATATCATTACAGTGAACTGCATCTCGATTGCCAAAGAGAGGGGGCGCCATGATAAAGGAATGACACTTGAGCAGATCTTCTTGCCAAACAGTAAAGAGCCGATCCAATTGAAGCGCAATTCCTCTGTTCTCTTTTTTTTACAGCAAGTGCGCGATGAGGCGCATCGATTTGCCCTCTCTTTTCAGAAAAACCTGCGCACCCGCGCCCTTGTCAAGTCCGATCTAACCGAAATTCCCGGGATTGGCCCGGTCAAACAGAAAAACCTTTTGCGTCACTTTGGCTCTCTTAAAAAGATAAAACTGGCGACGGAAGAAGAGCTTCATGCGGTGCGGGGAATCTCATCTTCCGATGCAAAAAAAATTGTAAAAAGACTTTCTTCTTGAAAGGAATATGCGAGGCATGTAAAATCTCCTCTCATGTCCGGGGTATTAGCTCAGTTGGTTAGAGCGCCACGTTGACATCGTGGAGGTCAGCTGTTCGAGTCAGCTATATCCCATTTTGCCTATGGACTTAAATGCAAGGCGCACTGCCGCCCACTATCTAGCCTATTCTTTAAGCCGGCTGTTTCCTGAAACAAAAGTTTTGGAATCCGGAGCAAATCAGCTCGGGTTTTTTTGCATGTTTTCATGTAAAGCAACAGTCGAAGAGGCGCACTTTCCAGTTATCGAAGAGAAAATGTACGAACCGAAGCAGATGCGCGAATTTGAAATGGTGCGCGATAACTGCCGCGACTTTTTGCGCGATCAAGGAGAACAATCACTCATTTCGCGTCTTCCGCACACGCAAACCGTCTCACTTGTCGAAATCGATCACTTCTTCAACCTTTCCGAAGGAGAACTCTTTGAGGGGATGCCCGCCTTCTCTTTGGAGAA
>SLOH01000018.1 GCA_007132595.1 Waddliaceae bacterium
CATATCGTATAGACTTGATCCCCTCGGTTTTTCAGTTTAAAGTCTGAGGCATGAATAAAGATGACATCCAACCTTGAACCCGGGATGCTCCAGCGGCTTACAAGGTCAAAAAAAAATTTAAATGAATCGGAGCGGTATCTTGCTAAGAAAAAAAATGAGCAGTAGTTAGATCGCTCATTTGATACAGAACATGTGACAAAGGGAACCTTTTGCTCAATATTTCCGTTAGGTACCATTCGTCTCAATGTCTCTTCTACAAATGCTTGGTATGTTGAGATTTGAACCTTAGACTCATCTCCTTGAACCATCATTTCTATGTGAGGGAATGAAGGTGTGTTAGACATTTATTTCATATAATTTAGAATTTCGATCCTTTTGACCTGAGAGACCAATTTCAGTCCCTACTCCATCATTATAAAAGGAGTGGATTCTCAGGGGAATTCCCGATTGCTTTGCAAGTAAAACGCATCTTTCATGTAACACTCTGGCACCATTTCTGACAATATTTAACGCCTCATCATATGACAATTTTGGAAACTGTTTTGCAAGCGGATTGACTTTTGGGTCTGAGTCGAACACCCCGTCTACGTCTTTAAAAAACTCTACAGCAGAGGCCTCAAGGGCAATACCTAAAGCAACTGCGCTGGTGTCTGACCCTCCCCTTCCAAGTGTGGTGATTTCTCTATCCTGACTCATTCCTTGGAAACCGGCGACAATTGCGACCTTCCCCATCTTCATGACATCTATAATGCGAGTTGGCCGCACATCGACAATTTTTGCGTCCGAATGCCCGCGACATGTAATGATACCCGATTGGCTTCCGGTAAAGCTCACTGCCTGGCAAGACTTTTTCTCAAGCGCCATTGCGAGTAATGAAATACTGATGCGCTCTCCTACAGAAATAAGCATATCCAACTCTCGAGTCGGCGGTTCAGGGTGGACTTTTTTTGCCAACTGAATGAGCTCATCGGTTGTGTTACCCATTGCACTCACAACGACAGCCACGTTTGAGTACCTAGACTTTCGCTCGATAATAATATCTGAGATAGATGAAAATTGTTCAGGAGTCGCAACTGCTGCTCCTCCAAATTTTAAAACGATTGTTTCCATGGACAAATTTTACCATTCAATCCAAGCGATTACAACAAAATTGCTTAGCTTGTAGCGAGAAAAGCTTGTCGTTTTCAGCTTTGATTCAGTATTTTAATTGAGGCTGGATGGAATTTTTCTGTTTTTTTTCTTCAAGAAGAGTCGGCGTTTTGCCCTTTTTTCCTTATTTCGCTATTGCTTTTATTCTCAAACGGTTGTTATAATTCTTATAAATTATTGAACGATTCGAATTCGAGGAGAAATCTAATTAATGGCTAACAACACAGAATACAGTTGGGACGAAAGCAGTGTCCTTGACGATGAACATTTTAATGCAGAGGATGCTTCTGTCTTTAAAAACCTGCTCACAGAACAAGATCAGGGAAGCGAAGAAGGGCAGCGCATGTCACCGGGATCAATACTAACAGGTCGCATTGTTGAAATCACAAAAGACCATGTGGTTGTTGATGTAGGATTAAAATCTGAAGGTCTTGTGCCGATTGAAGAGTTTTCTGATCCTGCTGAATTGGCTCTTGGTTCTGAGATTGAAGTATTGCTTGATGCTGCTGAAGATGAAAATGGTCAAATTGTTCTTTCGAGAGAAAAAGCAGAAAGACAGCGAAAGTGGGAATATATTATTGAGCACTGTGAGGAAGGATCGATCGTTAAAGGTAAGGTTATTCGCAAGGTAAAAGGCGGATTGATGGTCGATATTGGAGTTGAGGCGTTCTTGCCCGGCTCTCAGGTGGATAATAAGCGAATCAAAAATCTTGACGATTATGTGAACAAGACGTTTGAATTTAAAATTTTGAAGATTAATATCGACAGGAAAAATGTCGTTGTCTCCAGACGCGAGATTTTAGAGGCAGAGCGAATCTCCAAAAAAGCTGAACTTTTAGAGATGATTCAAATTGGCGATGTCAGGAATGGGTCTGTAAAGAACATTACCGACTTTGGTGTCTTTCTCGATATGGATGGAATTGACGGTTTGCTTCATATTACAGATATGACTTGGAAGCGAATTCGCCATCCGTCTGAGATGGTCGAGATTGGTCAAGATCTTGAAGTGATGATTTTGAGCATTGACAGAGAGAAAGGGCGCGTTGCTCTAGGCTTGAAGCAAAAAGAGACAAATCCCTGGGAAGAAATCGAGAAAAAATACCCGATTGGAACCAGAGTCGCTGGAAAAATTGTTAACCTACTCCCCTACGGCGCTTTTATCGAAATTGAGCCAGGAATTGAAGGGTTGATTCACGTTTCAGAAATGTCTTGGGTAAAAAATGTGACAGATCCGAGCGAGGTTGTGAAGCCGGGCGATGAGGTTGAAGCCGTTGTTCTTGCTGTTCAGAAAGAAGAAGGTAAAATCTCACTTGGAATTAAGCAAACAGAGCACAATCCATGGGATGATGTTGACAACAAGTATCCGGTTGACACAGAAGTTGAAGCAGAAGTCAAGAGTTTGACCAATTACGGCGCTTTTGTTGAGCTTGAGCCTGGAGTCGAAGGGCTTATCCACATTTCGGATCTAAGCTGGATCAAAAAAGTCTCTCACCCATCAGAGGTTCTTGAGAAGGGCGATAAGTTGAAAGCAGTCGTTCTATCTGTTGATAAAGAAAGTAAAAAAATTACGCTTGGAATGAAGCAGTTGACACCAAATCCTTGGGAGTCGATCGAAAAGAACCTTCAGATCGGCACAGTTGTGAAGGGAGTTGTTACAAAACTAACAGCTTTTGGGGCTTTTGTTGAGCTTGAAAATGGTGTCGAAGGGTTAATTCATGTCACCGAACTATCTGGTCAAGCATTCACTAAAGTCGAAGACATTGTGTCTGTCGGCAGCGAAGTTGTTGCTAAGGTGATCAAAATTGATCCGGAGCATAAGAAGATCGCACTATCACTTAAGTCGTTTGACAATGATGAGGGTGATGTAGATGACATCGTCGTTTCTACTCCCGGTCAAACGGAGAGTGAAGATGGGTCGGAAGATGGGGATGACTAATACATTCCAAAATTGATTCCGCTATAGTAAAATCTGGGGGTCGGGTGTTTTGCCCGGCCTTCTGGATTTTTCTTAAGAAGAGTCTTAAGGAAAGGTTCAGAAAGATAGTTGGAAGTTAACCTATCCAACGAATCATTTGAGCAATATCTCCTTTAAACCCTAGTATGATTGGCTCTGTATTGAGAGTGTCATTACCTAGTATGAAATTAATAAATTCTTCCTCTAACAAGGTAAGTAGATGAATAAAGATTTAATCGCCGTTTTTGAATATTTGGAAAGAGAAAAAGGGATCGGCCGCAAGGTGGTCATCAATGCAATCGAAGAGTCATTGACAATTGCTGCACGTAAAAGCATTGATGGTGCCTCTAATGTAACGGTTTCGATCAATCAAAAGACTGGAAAAATAGATGTTTTTTCTGAAAAAGAGATTGTTGACGTGGTTGAGGTCCCTGCTCAAGAGATTAGTTTAGAGGAAGCGCGAGAGATTGACCCCCAGTGTGAAATCGGACAGTTTATTGATGTGGTCGTAACCCCGTCTGATTTCGGTCGAATTGCCGCACAAAAAGCACGACAAATTATTAATCAGAAAATACGAAGTGCAGAAAGAGATGTTATATATGAAGAGTATAGACATCGCGTCAATGAACTTGTATCGGGAACAGTCAAGCGATTTGCTAGAGGCGCCAACTTAATTGTTGACTTGGGAAAAGTTGAGGCGATACTGCCGATGAGACACTACCCAAAAACCGAAAGATATAATGTCGGTGACCGCGTATTTGCTTTGCTTTTTGAGGTTAGAGATACCGATATTGGTGGAGCTGAAGTCGTTCTCAGCCGAACTGAACCTGAGTTTGTGCGTCAACTGATCCATCAAGAGGTTCCGGAAGTAAGTGAGGGAACGGTCGAGGTCGTCAGCGTCTTCCGTGAACCCGGATATCGAACAAAATTCACCGTACGTTCATTTGATTCTAAAGTCGATCCTGTTGGAGCTTGCGTGGGAGTTAGAGGGACTCGAGTAAAGAACATTGTTTCTGAACTTAATAATGAAAAAGTCGACATCATCCCCTATTCTGACGATCCGATTGAACTGTTACAAAACGCTCTTGATCCGATTGAAATTCGAAAAGTTCGAATCAGTGAGCAGGATAAAGTCTGTTCTATTGTCGTAGATGACGATGATTATCCAAAAGTCATAGGAAAGCGCGGTCTTAACGCTAGACTTAATAGTCAGTTGATTGGTTATGATCTTGAAATCAAGCCAATGACAGAATACACAAAAACAATTGCTGTGGAACGCAAAGAGCTTGCAGAGTCGGAAGATCCGATTCTTGATCAACCCATCGAAAAGATCGAAGGGGTGAACCAGCTAATTGTCGACCATCTCATTGATGGAGAATTTACAACTTATCGATCTTTGTTACAGGCAACATCTGAAGAATTAGCTAAAAAAGCCAATATTTCATTGGTAATGGCAGACAACGTGCTTGATCAAGTAAGAAAGCAAGTCCAATTAACAAACGATTAAAAAGAGTAAGGCGCCCAGCTATAAGGGAGGAAGAACAACTTGTCAAAGAAAAAAGATATTAAGCTCAACCTTAAAAATACACAGATTGCCGATGCAATTAAGCTTGATGCGATAAAAAAGAAACTTGAAAAAAAGAAGGCAGACGAAACTTCTGAGAAGAAGAAACCGACGCCTCCAAAAAAAACTGAATCTTCTAAAGAAGTTCCTGAGCAAGCCGTTGAAAAGACCGAAGAAGAGGTACAGGAGCAGCCGCGTCGCGCAAGATCGAAATCTGTTTTTGACAAAAATCTTTCAAAAGAAAAGCTAGCCCCGAAAGAGGTTCAACCTCAAAAACCGCCCCATATTATAAAAGAAGAAGCAGAAGAGTCCGTTGCCATTGAAAAACCGGAAGAGAAACAACCGGATAAGCTTGGACCAACCGGCAGACACATTAACGATCTTCTCCCAAAAAAGAAAGAGAAACAGCCAGAAGAACAAAAGCCGATTGTAGCAAAAGACATCGAGCGTTCGATTAGCGAACCCAAGCCGAAAAAACCCCTTCCTAAGCCAAAATTTAAAGAGTATCGGGATCTAAAGCCTGGACGCAAACCAGGCAAAGATCGAGGATTTGACGCAAGAGATCGGAAAGGTTTACGCGCCGGTGATGAAGGTTCGCATTGGAAGAAAAAGCGCAAAAGCAGAAGGGACGACTACATTGATGAAGAATTGACAATTCGTCCTAAAGAACTGAAAATACACACCCCGATTTCCATAAAAGAACTCGCAAGACAGATGAAATTAAAAGCGGCAGAACTCATTCAAAAGCTGTTTATGCAAGGGATTGTGGTCACGATTAATGATGTGCTAGATGATGAAACAACAATTCATCTTCTCGGCCATGAATTCGGATGTGAAATTTCCATAGATACTTCGGAAGAAGATAAGAGACAGATTACAGATCAGAGTCTTCGAGAGGAAATTCTCTCTTCCTCCAGTGACGAGCAGAAACTAAGACCCCCCGTTGTTGCATTTATGGGTCACGTCGATCACGGAAAAACAAGTCTAATCGACTATATTCGCAAAAGTAATATAGCAGGCCACGAAGCGGGTGCGATTACTCAACATATTGGAGCCTTCCGTTGCCACACGGATTTAGGAGATCTATCTGTATTAGATACGCCCGGTCACGAAGCGTTTTCCGCAATGAGGGCAAGAGGTGCTGATGTCACTGATATCGTTATCCTAGTCATCGCCGGAGATGAGGGTGTCAAAGCACAAACTCAAGAGGCGATCCAGCACGCAAAAGCTGCCGGTGTTAACATTATTGTCGCGATCAACAAGAGTGATAAGCCTGGATTTAACCCAGAGAATGTGTATCGGCAACTCGCCGAAAATAACCTTCTTCCCGAGTCTTGGGGAGGACAGATTATAACGGTCAACTGTTCTGCTGTTACCGGTGAGGGAGTAAAGGACTTGCTCGAAATGATTGCTCTGCAGGCAGAGGTGCTCGAACTTAAAGCGAATCCAAGCATGCGTGCTAGAGGGATGGTGTTAGAGTCCGAGTTGCACAAAGGGTTTGGTCCGGTTGGAACAGTGATCGTCCAAAATGGAACGCTTAAAACCGGAGATGCGCTTGTTTTTGGAGAGCATTATGCTCGCGTAAAAACAATGCGCGATGAATACGGCAAAAATATAGCAGAGGCGCCACCGTCCACCCCTGTAGAAATTACCGGTCTCTCCGGTGTTCCTGAAGCGGGCGAGGAGTTTATTGTTGTTGAGACTGAGAAAGAAGCTAAAGATATTGCTGATGCCAGACTCAAAGAAAGTCGTCAGCTTCAGCTTCAACAAAAACGTAAAGGCTCGATTGAGTCTTTATTCCAACAAGCGGCTGAAGACGAGAAGAAGTACTTAAAACTACTTATCCGCGCAGATGTGCAAGGATCTCTTGAAGCGCTTAAGGCTTCGCTTCAGAAAATCGAATCCGATAAAATTGGTGTCGAAATTATATTTACGGGAGTCGGTGAAATTACTGAGTCCGATATCCAGCTGGCTGCAGCTTCAAATGCGATGATTATCGGTTTCCATACGAAGGTCGAAAGCCATGCCAATAACCTACTCAACCAATACGGGGTTCAAATCCATCTATTCGACATTATTTATCATGCCGTTGACGGTGTGAGAAATATTATGGCAACCTTACTCGATCAGGTGGCAAAAGAGGTGGAAAAAGGAAAAGCAAAAGTCAAGGCTGTCTTCAAGTCTTCTCAGTATGGAAATATTGCAGGTTGCCAAGTCACTGAGGGAGCCGTTCACCGAAATGATCAGCTGCGATTGATGAGAGAGGACAAACAGGTTTGGACAGGGCCGATTAGCTCAATCAAAAGAGATAAAGAAGATGTGAAAGAGGTTCAAAAAGGCATGGAATGTGGAATTGTTCTTACCGGATTTAACAATGTTGAAGAAGGTGATGTTCTAGAAGCCTTTGAGGTCACCTACATCTCACAAGAGCTTTAATTTATGACGAAAAGACGAATACCCAGACTCAACTCCTTGCTTAAGGAAGTGATTTCAGAGGTGATTGAAAGAGATGTGTCAAATCCGAACCTTCCCGGATTTATATCGATCACAGAAGTCTCAATTACCGAAGATTTACATTATGCAAAAGTGTATATCACAGTCTTAGGAGAACAAAAGGCTAAGGATCAAGCGGTCGAAATACTCAATGAAGCTGCGGGATTTATTAGCGTGACGGCATCGAAAAAGGTTGTCATGCGATTTTTTCCAACTTTAACCTTTCATCTTGATGAAACTCTTGATAAAAGACTACGCATTGAGGAGATCTTAGGAGAAATTTCGCAAGAAAAGAGGAAAAGAGAAAATGGTTGAAGGTATCCTCCTTGTCAATAAACCAAGAGGAAACCC
>SLOH01000066.1 GCA_007132595.1 Waddliaceae bacterium
ACAAATGTAGAAACTGTCTGGAAATTTCCAGCGGCAACTCCCTTGACGTTCTAGAGGTCGATGGTGCATCTAATCGAGGAATCGAGGATATCCGCCAGATTAACGAAACTGTCAGCTATACCCCAAGCGCAAACTACAAGATCTATATTATCGACGAAGTGCATATGCTCACCAAGGAAGCGTTTAACGCGCTACTAAAAACCCTCGAAGAGCCGCCGGAAAGAGTGAAGTTTTTCTTCGCAACGACAGAACTGCATAAAGTTCTTCCCACAATTCAAAGCCGTTGCCAAAGATTTAGCTTAAAGCAGATTGACAGTGAAGTCATCATTCAAAAGCTTCACGCCATCGCATCTGATCTTGACGTTGAGATCGACCATGAAGGGCTTCAGTTAATCGCCGAGCGTGCAGAAGGGGGCTTAAGAGATGCCGAATCACTTCTCGACCAAATCCTCACTTTTCATGAAAGCCCCATCCACAAGACGCAAGTGGCAGACAGTCTGGGGGTCGTCACAAAAGATCTCTTTTTCACCCTTGACCGCGCCGGAAAAGAGGGCGATCTCAAAGTCGCATTTGAAATCTCCAAAAAAGTCGTGTCCGAAGGAAAAGATATTTCGCATTTTCTCGTGATGTTAACAGAGCACATCCGCAATCTCTTGTTAATCAAACTCGGAGACTCAAATTTTTCAGACGACTACCTAGAGACCGCCAACTGTTACCGGGCAGATCAATGCGCCGACCTCATCGAGTACCTGGTCAACAGCCAAGAAAAAATCCGCTACACACTCTCGGGAAAAACGCACCTTGAAGCGATTCTTTTGCACGTTTTAAGAAGCCATCGTCGCATACCGGTAGATATTCTTGTAAAAAAACTATCACAACTCCAAAAGTCAATCGGTGTGGACAATACGCCCGCCTCCCCTTCTCCAAACCTAGTCACAGCCTCAATCAACGACAATAAGTCAAGGCCGGCTCAAGAGAGAAAAAAGGTAGAAGTCCAAACCGCGAAAGCCCCCGCACCTATAGTCTCAGATATATCAGAAAAGCCAGGTGCTTATCCCGCAAAAGACCCCGCACCTATAGTCTCAGATACATCAGAACAGCCAAGTGCCAATCCCGCGAAAGCCCCCGAAACGATAGGCTCAGATGAACCGAAAAAGCTAGATGCTGACCCCGCAAAAGACTCTGAACCTAAGACGTCCGATACACCAAAAAAAGGAAAACAGGATGTCGCACGCGCAGAGTCTAAGGGCGCTGCAAAATCGCAAAAACAGCAAAAACCACTTGAGCCTACACCTCCTACAAAACCCGAATCATCGCCGGGAAGACTTCTCGATAAGAAAACACAAAGCCGTTATGATACCCTCTTGCAGTTTGCCGCTGTAGAATTAGAAGGAAAAATTATTAGGAGATAGAAATGGGAAAAGGATTTGCAAAAAGAAAGAAACAAGCGAAGGAAATGCAAGAGCAATTTGCAAAAATGCAAGAGCAAATGGAAAAAATCGAGGTCACAGGACAGGCAGGCGGTGGACTTGTCAAGATCACAATCAATGGCGAGCATGACGTACTCAAAGTTGAAGTCAATCCCGAGTGCGTTGACCCGGAAGATGTCGATGGCATTCAAGATCTCATTAAAGCAGCCTTTCAGGATGCAAATAAACAACTCAAAGAAAACTCCCCGATGCAGGAAATGAGTGGTATGCCAGGACTACCGGATCTTGGAGCGTTCGGTCTGTAAACGAATAGGCAAAAATTTAAGCAAATTCAGGCTCGTTCGCATTTTCTAAATACGCTTTTATATGCCGCCAAACCAACTGATTTGCGCGGCTAAAAAATCTAAATTTTTCCTAATCTTTAATGACTGATATATTGGCAATCCAAAAGCTTTTTGATTTCCTTTGCCGTTGAAAGTGTCAACGCTTGATCTGCCAATTTAATAGCAGAGAGAGCAGTCATTTGTCTCACAGCATCTTTTACAATTGGAAGATGCCTTGGCGCAACAGAAAACTCTTTTACTCCAAGACCAAGGAGTAGTGCAGTAAACCGAGGATCGGCTGCAATCTCCCCGCAGACACTCAGCGGAATGCCATGAAGATTGGCTTGCGTGACCACTTGCTTGATTAAACGAAGGACACTTGGGTCCATGGGTTCATAGTGGCTTGCAACTTCATGGTTATCACGATCGACAGCAAGAGAGTACTGCACAAGATCATTGGTTCCAATGGAGAGAAAGTCACACTCTTTTGCAAGTAAATCGGAAATAATCGCCGCAGAAGGAACCTCGATCATACAGCCGATCAGGAGTTTTTCAGCGATCGGGATCTTTTCCCTTCTTAATTGCTCTTGCACCTCGTAGACGACTTCCTTTGCAGATAAAAGTTCCGGGAGGGAGGAGATCATGGGAAACATAATGCTCACATTGCCATAGACAGATGCGAGCAGGATTGCGCGAATTTGCTGAACAAAATGATTCCTTTATCGAAGCAAAAGTCGAATGGCGCGGCATTCTAAGAAGGGATTGCCTTCCTTGAATTTTTTCCCATTAATCTCGATCTTATCTCCACCGAGATCAAAGATGCGAATGACCATCGGAAGCCCGCTCATTTTTTGAATCATTCGAGAATAAATCTGAAATTGTTCCTCTTCAGATGGAATGATATGAGACGGTTGGCAAATATATTCCGAGCGAAGAAGTCCAACACCACTCCCGCCGTGTTGATGCATTAAATCAAGCTCGCCTTCCATATCGATATTTGCCAGTAAAGCAACTTTAAAACCGTCGGTTGTTTCAGAAGGAAGAAAGCTGCGACTCTCCAAGTCTATTCTTTTGGCAAACATATGGTCTTCGATGGTTCGGTAGTGAGCAATCGTCTTTTTTTCCGCTGCAATGATCACATCGCCGCTTTGTCCATCTACGATGACTTGTTTTTGAGTAAACTCAAGATCGATCAGAGAAAAATCCACACTTGAAACAAAAGGGATACCTCTAGCCTTAGCGACAATTGCCGCATGGGAGGTCGCTCCCCCCTGTTCAGTCACAAGGCCGGCCACATGATGAATATCAGCCTCTGCAATTTCAGCAGCAGATAGTTCTTTAGAAAAAACGATGGAATTAGGCGGAAGATCGGTCAGGGAGAGTTTCACAGTTTTTCTTAAATGAGCCATAATGCGCTTGGAAAGATCTTGAATATCTTTAAAGCGCTCCTTAATGTATGGATCGTTCATCGACTGAAACTTCTGCTGATATTCATTGATCGTCAAATTAAAGATTGATTCGACATTCCTTCTGTCTCTTTCGATTTGACTTTCAATGTATGTCGTCAAGAGAGGGTCACCAAGCATTTGCAAAGAAGCGTCAAGAATCGATGCTCCTTCCAAAATCTTTTCATTTTTTAACTTGCGTTGAAGCCCCTGGATCTCTTTGCGCGTACTTTCAACTGCTTTTCTATAGCGCGCTATCTCTTTTTTAACCTCATAGTCATGGATATGATACTCGGGAATCGAATCTTCAAGAAGGTTAAAAAAGAAGGTGTTTCCTATTGCAATCCCCTTTGAGATAGGACTGCCTTTCAGAAACACTTCTTTTTGAATCATTTTCAAGTTGAACCTTCCTAACTTTCAGAGTGGTTTGATTTTACTGCTATCATCCCGATCAGCTTTGAATTGAACTCTTTTGCAGAGTGATACCCCATATGCTTGAGACGATGATTCAGGGCGATCGTTTCGAGAAGTAATACGACATCTCGCCCAGGTTTAACAGGGAGCAGGTGCAGCGGCAGTTTCACGCCTAAGATATCGCAAAATTTATCATCTAACCCGACACGGTCATAAAATTTTTGCTCGTCCCAAAACTCAAGTTGAACAGCAAGGTCGATGCTCTTTGTATCCCGCACGCAAACAGCTCCGTATAAGTTAGCAACATTAATAATCCCAATGCCTCGAATTTCCATGTGGTGGCGTGTGAGCTCAGCTCCGCTTCCCTCGAGATACCCATTCTCTCGCTTCTTCACTTTGACAATATCATCGGAAATTAATCGATGTCCGCGCTCAATCAACCCAAGCGCCGCCTCGCTCTTACCAACAGCTGAGTCACCCTGTATCATGACTCCGACGCCGAACACCTCGACTAATGTTCCATGACAGCTCATCGTAAGGGTAAACTGTTCATTCAAACGAAGTGTGAGCTTATTTAACAGATTCATTGTACTTAAGCTGGAGCGGAATAGAGGAATTTCATTCGCCTCGCACAGAGTCACAAGCTCTTTTGGTGGACGATACCTCCTAGCAACAATGATCGCCGGAGTCTGCTTTAACAAAATCCCCTTCAACCTTTCGATACGCTCTTCTGACTTCAGGTGGCGAAGATATTCGATCTCAACCTTGCCGAGTACTAAAAGTCTTTTCGAAGAGTGACCCTTCAAATAGCCGGAAAGACCCAAACCCGGACGGTGTGCTTCGGGAACTAAGATTTTGCGTTTGACGCCTATTTTCCCTGCGATCAATTCAAGGCCAAGAGGTTGGCCCTGCTGAGTGTATAAATCTTCTACAAGATACATGAAAAAAATCATATCCCATTCCCCTAAAAGTCTCAAGGGGTACTTACGGATAAATAAAAAATAAAGTTTAAACGACTTATATCAAGGAAGAAAGCGATCTTTCAAATCCGGATCCGGAATTTTACACACGACTTTTCCAAAAAGCCGATACCGCAGATGCGCAATCAAATGATAAGCCCAGTTAAAGATAAAACCTGGAAAAAAACCAAGCCATCCGAAGAGCCTCCAGACCCCGCCCAGGTGCCAAAAAATTCGAAAAGCGGCTTTGGAAAAAAGATAGATGCGTTCATCAGAGCCTAAATTTTCAATCAAAATCAAACTATCGGCATCCTTCACTTTCGGTGGAAAGTGGTACTTTTTGGCAGTCTCTCCTTCAAGTGGAGCGAAAAGAAAGCGCCCTTCTCTGTCTTTAGAGAGTATAAATTGCACGATGCGATCACAAAGTCCGCACCTGCCGTCGTAAAAAACTAAATGCTTATTCATCAATCACTTTTGGTGGGTTGCGGCTTAGGGTTGAATACTGCTTTAAAAGGTCCAGATTTTCCGGATCCAAATGAATTTGTCGATTAATCTCACTAAGTTCTTGAGACCAATTCCGTTCTAAAATTTTTTGCAAAGTCGCTGAAAAATATGCTCCTGCATTCCTAAGATCGACACGCTTTTTCTCAAGACCTTCGATAAACTCCTGAATTTCAGGATCTTCAATTAGATGCAAAAGATTCTCTCCGCTGCAGATACGCTCATAAACTCTCCGGCACAGCGGGTGGGAAAGTCCCTCAACCGGCAGGTTTTTTTTAGCGACAGCCACAAAATTTTTTCTTCCGGAAAAAAGTAAAAGACGCAGTAAGTCCTCTTCCAGAATGCGCTCCGTCTCAACTTTCTGACCGATTGCGCTTGCTTGATTGCGAAAATAGGAAGTTGTCTCCTCCACCCCAAGAAGATGACTTGGAATATTTGCTAAAAGAGAGAGTTTTTTTAAACTCTCATGCACAAGAACATCGTCTTTAAAGCTGCGAATCAAATTCACAAACCTTTTCACAAGCTGCTGCTTTTGCGCCGGAGAGGTCATATCATACGACAAAACTTTCCACTCAAAAAGCCAAGTTAAGTAGTCGACACTACGCTCAAGAAGAGCGGAAAAGCCCTCGATTCCCCCTTCGCTTAAGATCACATCCGGATCCTTTCCCTCCGGAATCGGAACCACATGAACCTCAATTCCATTCTGCAAGAAAAGCTGGCCGATCTTAGCTGCAGCCTCCATCCCGGCGCTATCGCCGTCAAGTGCAAGCTGAACAAAAGTCACTCCGAGCTTTTCAAGTTCCTTGACATGCTCTTTTCCAAACGCCGTCCCTTGACCTGCAACGACTGTTTTTAAACCTGCATCAATGAGCTTCAGGGCATCGATCTGCCCCTCGACGATAATCGCTTTTTTCTCTTTTGCAATCTCCCTGCGACAATGATTTAACCCAAATAGCACGCGCGACTTTTTAAACACCGGCGTCTCGGAGGTATTGACATACTTACCGCCAAAAGTCTCTTCGCGAATCTTTCTTCCGGAAAACCCGATGACAGAGCCCATGGCGTCGTGAATCGGAAACATAATGCGATCGACAAAAAACTCACGCTGATTTGCTCTCTTCAGTAGACCGCAAGCGTATAGAATTTCCTCATCAATCCCCTTTTTCCTCATGATCTCTTTTAAATAGAAAGAGCCTCCCGGAGCAAAGCCGACCTGAAATGTTTCGCAAAACTTGCGTCCCATTCCCCTCTTTATCAAATACTTTAAAGCCTCCTCCCCCTCTTCTGTTTCCATCAAACAGAAATGGTAAAATCCGCACGCGACAGAAAGAGCCTCCTTCAATTTCCTTGGAGACGGCCCTTTGGCCTCTTCCACTGTATCGATTGTCTCAAGGGGGACTTGGAACCGCTCTGCTAAACTCTCCACTGCCTCTTGAAAAGAAAGATGCAGATGATTCATCAAAAACTGAATCGCATCGCCATGTGCCCCGCATCCAAAACAGTGATAATGGGAATCTCCCCGCTGAATCATAAAAGACGGAGACTTTTCATCATGAAAAGGACAAAGCCCCTTATATGTTGAGCCGGAAGGCTTTAAATCCAAGTGAGACGATAAAAGATCGACAAGATCGACCTTTCCGCGCAAACTTTCCAAACTTTCTCGAGTAAATAACGGCATGCTCTATATCATGCCGAAATTTTCGTTTCGCCTCAAGTCGCTTCGTTTAGTTTCTGTAAGGTCCGCCACCATTTCGAAAGATGCGATCATAGGCACTGTCTCGTTGACCGGCCCAATGCGCATCTGCATCGCGGTTATCTTGATAGCAAAATGGCGTTCCGGGAGGGCTAAGCCGAACGCCGCAGTTTGGACAAGGACACTGCCTTTGACGAGGTGGACTATGCCGTCTCCAACCTTGAGCCTCTAAGGAAAGAGGACCAAGTCCGGCAATTAAGATCAGAGCTAAAAGTGCTTGTTTCATACACAACCTCCATTTTCTCAAGCTATACGCCTCTTTGAAAAATGAATGCAAAAGAATATTTTCAATTTAAAGCCTAAATCACTGAATATCTGGAACATAAAATTATTTAATGATCAAAAAAATGAACTCTTTTAAAGAGTAAGCATAACTACCAAGCTCTATTTGGTGCTTCTCGCACCGATTCTGACCAAAAGGAAAATCTGTATCACTCTAGCCAGTTAAATTTTTTACGACTTCTTCTTAAATTCGACAACATAATAGAAATTAATATTTTAATTTTTAAATGCCTTAAATTTTATTAACGATAAATCTGCATTTGGTAAAATATTAAATGTAGTAAGTAATTTTGGTATTCCTGAGTTGCCGGAATCAAGTTTTCGTATGCATCAAGAATTAGGAGGAGGAGCTTTGCTGGATGTTGGA
>SLOH01000102.1 GCA_007132595.1 Waddliaceae bacterium
CAAAAAGGACTTTTTTACTCCGGACATCCGGTGACTGAAATGGAGGGGTGGCCAACGGAAAAAGTGATTTACCTACTCTATTTTGCCAAGGAGCCAGGCGAGCAAGAACTTGAGGAGTTTACAAAAAAAATCCGCGATCGCGCGCACTTAAAGCAAGAGACCATTGAGGCAATTAGACGACTGCCAAGAGAAGGTCATCCGATGAAGCTCTTTTCAGCCGCTCTTTTAATTACAGGAATGCTCGAGGGGCAAAACGATTACCAAGAAGATACATACAATCTCATTGCAAAACTTCCGCAGGTTGCAGCGACCGTCATTAATCACCATGCAGGATGGGGGAAGACAAACGAAAGCAATCCCGAGCTTGGCTATATTGAGAACTTTGTTCATATGCTGAATCTCCCACATGATTACGATAAAAATCTTGTCGATACCATGCGGCTATTTCACCTTTTGCATATGGATCATGGAGGGGGGAATCTCTCTGCTTTTGTCGGAAAGGCGGTTGCCTCGGGACTTGAAGATCTCTACGGCTCACTTTCCTCAGCCATGTGCGCACTTGCAGGGCCAAGACACGGAAAAGCCAATCAAGACTGTCTTGCCTTTGTTCAAGAAATTGTCGACACCTTAGGAGAAGATGTCGAGCAGGATAGATTGGAGCAGTATATTCGCGATCGATTGAAAGCTAAGAAGCTAGTCTACGGATTTGGTCATGCCGTTCTTCGAGTCGAAGACCCAAGAGCGACCACTTTCTACGAATTAAGTGCGCAAAAGTATCCCGATCACCCTTTAGTCAAAATCGCAAGTCTCCTACATGAAGCCGGACCCAAAGTGCTGAAGGAAAACCCCAAGATTCAAAACCCTTACCCAAATGTCGACGCCATTTCGGGAATCACCCTCTATGCCGCAGGATTTGAATATCCTCAGTACTATACTGTACTCTTTGGGCTCTCAAGATGTATAGGGATTTCACGTCAGATTATTTATGAGCGACTCGAGGCAAGAGACGGCAAAGGAACGCCAATTGTCCGGCCAAAATATCTTTACAAAGCGCCCAAGTGAAACAGATGTGTGTTATAAGGAACCCCTGAATCCAATTGATTTTCCTTGAAAAGTATTCACTATCAAGGTGTTTATGCGCTAATTTGAAAATCCGAGTGATTTAATCTTGAATTATGCGCAATCAAGCTGTAATCTGCTTTGCCCACTGAATAGGAGGGTGTTTATGGGAATTTGTTCAGATAGATGGATTTTAGAAAAGTGCCGCAATGAGGAGATGATCTCTCCTTTTGAAGAGAGTCAGATCTCTACAAAAGATGGAATCAAAGTCATTTCATATGGAGTCTCATCTTACGGTTATGACATTCGCGTTTCAAATAAGTTTAAAATTTTTACAAATGTGTATGGAACGATCGTTGACCCTAAGAAATTCGACGCAAAAGGGCTGATAGAGATAGAGGATGACGTTTGTGTCATTCCTCCCAATAGCTTTGCGCTAGCAATCACTATGGAGTATTTTAAAATACCCGAAAACGTGATTACCGTCTGCGTGGGCAAGTCCACTTATGCAAGGTGCGGCATTATCGTTAACGTTACCCCTTTTGAGCCGGGATGGGAAGGATACGCTGTTTTGGAGATCTCCAATACCACCCCACTACCTGCAAAGATATATGCAGCTGAGGGAATTGCTCAGGTTCTCTTTTTTGAAGGAACTGAGCGCTGTATTCAGTCATATGCTGATAAGAAGGGAAAGTATCAAAAGCAGTTAGGGATGACGTTAGCTCAAGTTTAGGAGCCTATTGCTCGGCTAAAATATCTCTGCAAAGCGCTTTAGCAAAATAGGCGTGATATAAAAGCCCCTTAGACCCCATTCCTGTGATGACAAAATGCCCGTGCGCAAGTCTTTTTACAAGAGGCAGATGATCCGGAGCTGCCACGCGGATACCCGCTTGGCAGCTGATAACCTCAGCGTCCATCAAGGCCGGGTACATTTTTTCAAGATATGGCATTAAATAGTTCACTGCATATTCTATATCCGGTTCATAGCTCTCAAACTCTCTTTCAAACGTAGCGCCAAGCGTTGCAGTCTCCCCATGACAAATTAGGTACGCCTTTGAGTTTAAGGGAACTTTCAAGGGAGCAAGACCCTCCGGCCACTTGAGCGTTAATGTCTGTCCTTTGATTAATTTTAATGGAAGATCCGGAAGCAGCTTAGTTGAGCTTGCGCCCGTTGCATAGATGACATAATCAGCGGGCGTATTCTCATAAGTAAAAGTAACCCCGATCGCCTCACATGCGCGCCAAAGGTTTTGCAGATACTGCTTTGTATTCACGACAATACCAGACTCGATAAAGATCCCGTCCTCCATTAAGTGGACATCATCATGTAACTTCGCGCTCTTTTTAAACTCCTCCATTTGATCATTAGAAAGAGCTTTGCGGTGGATCCCTGTTTTTTGATAGGTATCCTTTCCCGCTACATTCAGAAGTTCAGTCGCTTCCCTGTACGCCTCTCGTCCAAAGCGACTGAGTTTTGCGCGCATCCCTCCAAATGTATGTAAAAGACCGGCAGAGACCCCGGATGCTCCATTGCCAATGCCATTTGGGTCGATAAGGGTCACCTCAAGATGAGGCGCGCTTTTTTTTACATACCACGCAACTGCCAGGCCGCAAAATCCGGCGCCTAAAATGGAAATTTTTTTATTCATAAGATGAAATTTAAGTCTATCAGCACTGTTGGGACCTTTGAAAATAAACCTACATTTAGGCTTTTTTAAGAGATTCACTTACAAGAGTATAACCATATTTATGATAATTTGTAAAAAAAGTGCAGATGAATATTTTCTCACTTAAAGTCTTTTGTTTAAATGATAGCCTGACTCGAATTGATTTGTTTCTGCTTGCGCTCCTGCTCAGAGGACCAATTCAATTCAGTTGCTCAGGGGTTCCACGTGTATCGGGGTTACTAAAAAACAATCTTTCTGTACAATCCGTAGTTAAGAATTGACAGAGGAAAACAAAATGGATGGTCTTTTTACGATGCTTGGAACCGCGGGATCGCTTGGCATCCCTGTCGTTGGCTGTTCATGTTCTGTTTGCCTCTCGCACCATCCGCACGATCAGCGTCTTAGGCCATCTGCTATGCTTGAGGTTGGCGGAAAGCGGATTGTGATCGATACGGGCCCGGACTTTAGAGAGCAGGCGCTGCACTTCAATATCAATCGATTGGACGGGGTGATTTACACCCACGCCCATAATGACCACACGGCGGGGTTTGATGATTTGCGCGCCTACCGCATCTTTGATAAACGCCCGATTTCATGCCTTCTTTCAAAGGAAACAGCTGATGATTTGAGAAGGCGGTATGCGTATATCTTCGAGCCGCAAGACCCTGAAAAACTGCTTTCGAAGGTGGAGCTTCAAATTCTTCCCTCGGATCGAGGGGAGTGTACATTTTTGGGACTGACATTTCGCTACCTTTCATATGAGCAGGCGGGGATGCGGGTCAATGGGTTTCGCTTCGGAAACCTTGCCTACCTCACAGATCTGAAACACTACCCCGAAACGATTTTTGATGACTTAAAGGGAGTGGAGACCTTGATAGTAAGCGCGCTGCGTCATGAGCCGTCGCCTTTTCATTTAAGTGTGGAAGAGGCGAGCGCTTTTGCCGATCGAGTGGGGGCGAAAAAGACGTTCTTTAACCATATTGGCCACGAACTTGCCCATGAGGAGACAAATGCGCGTCTCCCATCTCATATTCGCCTCTCTTACGATCGCTTGCGTATTCCGTTTACGATGTAAAATTATGGGTGAAGCGGCCAAAAATACATGAGCAGCGGAATAGCGGCGACTGTAATAATAACCTCAAGCGGAAGCCCAAGCCTCCAGTAATCGCCGAATCTGTAACCACCGGCTCCCATGACAAGCGCATTTGATTGATGTCCGATAGGCGTAAGAAAGGCGCAAGACGATCCAATGGCAACGCTCATTAAAAAGGGATCGATGGAGGCGCCAATGCCGTCTGCAACATTGACGGCAATCGGAGCCATTAAAATCGCTGCAGCTCCATTATTAATTACATCTGAAAGAAACATTGTGAAAACTAAAATTATACCCAAGAGAACAAAGTCCGGAAGCATGTATTTGTAATGAATGAGGTTACTGGCAAGGGTTTCAGCGGCACCTGATGTTTCAAATACATGGCCAACAGGAATGAGCGCTCCGAGTAAGATGATGATCGGCCATTCGATGTTTTCGTACGCTTTTTTTAACGATACAAGCCCTGTTAAAATCATGGCTAAAGCAGTTAGTGCAAATGCGATTTCTACAGGAAGTAGGCCGAGGACATTGACGCCAATAGCAAAAATGAAGAGAAGAGAGGCGAGGATGAGCCTTCTGGGCTTGAGTTGAATGCCACGATCTGCAAGAGGAAGGAGCTCAAGTTCGTTTAGAAGGGTGTTAAGATCGTTTTCTGTGCCTCGCAGCAGAAGGACATCGCCAACTCGAAGAGAGATGTTGTTAAATCTTCCATACAGTCTCTTTCCCTGCCTGGCGATGGCAAGCAGGTTGACTCCAAAGCGTTTCCATAAAAAGAGTCGGCTGGCTGTCTTTCCCGAAATTGAGGATGCAGTGGTAATCACAGTCTCCATTGTAATGGTATCGGAATCCGGAGCGGGGTTATCAAGCTCTTTATCGGTTACAAGTTGAACACCGGCTTTTTGAATCAGCATCTCAAGCACTTCTGTATTACACTCGACAATCAATAGGTCATTTGCTTTAAGGGAAAAATTTTTGGATCTGGGTTTTTGGTTTTTCCCTCGTCGAATGATCCCGAGAATAGAAATTTCACCGTCGGTAAAGTTCTCAAACTCCTCAAGGGTCATTTCAGCGACTTTTGACTCTTTGAGGATTTTGATTTCTGTTGTATAGGTTGCAATTTCAAACATTTCATCTGTTGCCCCTGGTTCGCGCCTTAAGGGAATGAGTCTAAATCCGATGAGCACGATAAACGCAATGCCGGCAAGGGCGACCCCTAGGCCGACCGGCGCAAAGTCAAACATTTTAAAAGGCACGCCTGTAATATCTCCTCGAAATCCGGCGATAATGACGTTAGGGGGAGTGCCGATTAGGGTAATCATACCACCCAATAGAGAGCCGAAGGAGAGCGGCATTAAGAGAAGTGAGGGGGAGATATTTTTTTTCTTACATGCCTGCATGGCAATTGGGAGTAGGACGGCAATTGCGCCAATATTATTGATAAAGCCTGAAATCAGTGTGACAAGTATGGTGAAACCGGCAAGTTGGATATAGGGATTATCTCCAAGTTTTCCAAGACCTCTTGCGACTGTATTGATGAGGCCTGAACTGACAAGTCCGGCGCCGATGACAAGGACGGCTGCGACTGTAACGACAACCGGATGGCCAAAACCTAAAAACGCTTCTCGTGATGGGATCAATCCAAGAAGAACACACGCCATTAGCGTTATTAGAGACACAACGTCGTACCGCCACTTACCCCAGATAAAAAGGAAAAGGGCGCAGGATAAAATAAGAGAAATAGTGACTTGCTCGTTCAATTTCTTGCCCGTTTAACACTTTTTATCAAAAGCAAACAATTACGACCGCTAGCTCTTTTTTAAATGGCTAACCAAAAACCAGTGATTCTTCTCATAACTTCGCAAGATATTCGTCAACAGGTCGGCAGTCCCCGGGTCTCCTTCTTTATCGGCCTGATCAATATCTTCTTTTAAAAATTCAATCAGGGATTTGTAGTCATTCGAGAGTTGTTCAATCATCTCATCAGCCCACGCGACAACTCCAGTATCTTTGAGTCTCTTGAGTTCATTGAGCTCTCGAATCGAGCCGGGGGATTTTTCTCCGAGCATTCGAATGCGTTCAGCTACAAGATCCAGGTGTTCGGCGAGTTCTTCATACAGGTCTTGAAAAAGGTTGTGAAGTTGAGAGAATCGCGCATCTTCCACGTTCCAGTGAAAGCCAAGTGTCTTGATATACAATTGATGGATATCAGCAAGCGTAATGGCAAGTTTTTTGGGTATTTGTTTCATACGCTCACCTTATAATTTTCAAGGTTTTTTCTTCAATTGAATCGTAGAATTTTGTATGATCCCCCTTATGGAGCGCAAAAGTAAGGCCTTTTTAAGTGCCGGTTATAAGGACAATAAGCATGAATGCGAAGAGCATCTTCATGAACTGTCTTTATTAGCAGATACTTATGGACTTGAAACTGTCGGCAAAATGCCGTGTCTATTAAGAAAAATCACAGCATCTACTTTTTTAACTAAAGGCAAGCTGGAAGAGGCGGTGGAGTCTGCACGAGAAGCCGGGGCAAATATTGCTATTTTTGATAATGAAATCTCTCCGAGCCAGCAAAGAAATCTAGAAAAAGCCTTTGGTATCACGGTAATGGACCGTACAGAGGTGATTTTAGGGGTTTTTGCCGACCATGCGCACAGCAAAGAGGCGCATCTGCAGGTTGAGCTTGCGCAGACAAAATACCAAGTCCCTAGGCTGAAAAGGCTCTGGACGCACTTGGGGCGTCAAGCGGGAACCGCGGGTGCCGGAGCGTATCTCAAAGGTGCCGGAGAGAAGCAGATTGAAATCGACAAGCGACTTTTGAGCAAGCGCATTACGCAACTGGAAAAAGAAATTAAAGAGATTAGAGAGCATCGACTGACGCAGCGAAAGCAGCGGATGCGCTCGGGAATTCCAACTTTTGCCCTAATCGGATATACTAATGTCGGAAAGTCAACGCTTTTAAATGCGCTGACAGATGCAGATGTCCTCGTAGAAGATAAACTTTTTGCCACTCTTGACACAACGACACGAAAGTTTGTCCTGCCGAACAACCAAGAGATTTTGTTTATTGACACGGTGGGGTTCATACGCAAACTCCCGCACCTTCTGGTCGCTTCATTTATGAGTACCTTAGAAGAGGCGCTGCAGGCAGATATATTGCTGCATATCATCGATGCCTCAGATCCAGCTGCTTGCGAGCATGTTCAGGCGACTTTTGAGGTCTTAAAGGAGCTTGGCGCAGCTAACAAGCCGATGATATCAATTTTTAATAAAATCGACCAAAATGAAGACCCGGGTCTTTTGAAGAGATTGCGCGTGCTTTGCTCGAATTCGGTGATGATCTCGGCTATTGAGAAGACCGGATTTGACGACCTGATTGACCGATTGACAAAAGAGCTTGAAAAAAGGCGCAAGAACGTAACGCTGAAACTCCCGCAAAGTGACTATGCGATCGTAAGCGATGTTAATGAGCGTGGAAATGTGGTTGAGACCGAGTATGTGGATAACGATGTGATTGTCACAGCCGAACTCCCACACGAACTGGCTGAAAAATATAAAAAGTATCAAATTTGAAAGCATCTTATTCTATTCAAG
>SLOH01000026.1 GCA_007132595.1 Waddliaceae bacterium
TCAGTCTACCCAAGGAATCCCAATGGCGCCTCAAAATCTCCCTCAAGAAATGTTATTTCGCTCACATCCCTGGCATGGACTCTCTTTGGGAGATGCGGCGCCGGAAACTGTCAACTGTTATATCGAAATGGTTCCGACAGATACTGTAAAATACGAACTTGACAAAGAGACCGGCATCTTGAAAGTAGATCGGCCGCAAAAATTTTCAAGTCTCTGCCCAAGTCTATACGGCCTACTGCCCCAAACATACTGCGGACCACTTGTTGCAAAACACTGCATGGGCAGGACGGGTCTAACTGATGTGATTGGCGACCGTGATCCGATGGACATTTGCGTTTTAACAGAGAGAGTCATTCCACGTGGAGATATTATTTTAAAGGCGTATCCGATTGGCGGATTTCGACTACTGGATGGCGAAGAGGCAGATGATAAAATCATTGCCGTTTTAAAGGGAGACTTTGTCTACGAAGACTGTAAAGATGTCAGTGAATTGCCGAAAAACATCATCAATCGGCTTTGGCACTATTTCCTGACCTATAAAGACACGCCGGACAGAACCAAGTGCCGAGTCAATATTACCCACACGTATGGGGCTAAAGAGGCGCACGAAATCATTAAACTCTCCCATCAAGATTACGTGGATAAATTTTCATAAAAAATTTATTCCTAAACTGTAACAACCTCTTTTAGGAACATGCCGGCAAGGTAGGCAAGCAATGCTGCTACTGATCCCACTGCCAAAGTCTCAAGGCCGGATCTTATCCATGATTGAGCAAGAAAAAGCGCCTTAGAGGCTCCGATGCTAAAAAATGCAAGCGCTGTCATCCCGACGCTCCACCTGTAAGGGCTGATTTCCACATCGGGGATATAGTCTGACAGAATAAAGGGAAGAACAGGTAAGATGCCGACAGAAAAAAAGGCGATAAAGGTCACGAGCCCGGCTTTCCAGGCGTTTGGGGTCTGAATTGAAAGCCCAAACTCCTCGCGTACCATCGTGTTCACCCACTCATCAACATTTGAGGTTACGACGCGGACAGCTGCTTCTAACTCTTCACCTTCAAACCCTTTGTTTGCAAAAATTTGACGCACTTCTTCGCGTTCGCCTTCAGGATAGACTTTGATATGACGCAGCTCTTTTTCGCGCACCTTCTCAAGCTCCTGCTCCTGTGCGCGCGTTCCAAGATAGTTGCTGACTGCCATGCTAAAGCCGTCCCCTAAAAGGTTCGCAAGACCCATAATAATCACAACGCCAGTCGGAAGAGCGGCGCCTGCCACACTTGAAACGACAGCAAAGGTTGTGACAGTTCCATCAACAGCGCCGTAGATAAAGTCGCGAAGGTAGCTGTGCCTTTGTGGACGCATCAGCCGTTTACGAATTTCTTCTGCAGTGTGTCCTTTGCGATGTTTGGCAAGCGAGGCGGAGCGATCTTTCATCAATTAACCCATTGATTCTTAACTTGCGTTTTAAATAGAGACAGTGTTATTATCAATAAATATTTTTCGAATTTAAAAGTACACTTTCGATCTGTACTTTCGCTGTATACATTTCGCGATACACGGTAACTTAAACAACATTTGCCTCGATCGATCATTGGCGCATTGCCTTTGCTGGCGACTATGGAACTTTTTTTTTATGTCATTTGATACTCTAGGCCTACTGCCTGAACTTGTCCGCGCGGTTACCACTCAAGGTTACCACACCCCAACACCAATCCAACAACAAGCAATTCCGGTCATCCTGAAGGGTGGCGATATATTGGGTGGAGCCCAGACCGGAACCGGAAAAACTGCCGGCTTTACACTCCCACTTCTGCAACTGCTAAGCACGAAAGCCAAAGGAAGAGGGCCGGTCCGCGCTTTAATCCTGACCCCGACCCGAGAACTTGCGGCCCAGGTGGGTGAGAGTGTTGAGCTCTACGGAAAGTTTCTACCGATCAAGTCCGCTGTGATTTTTGGAGGAGTGAAAATCGAACCGCAAATTGCAAAATTACGTCAGGGAGTCGACATTCTCATCGCCACGCCCGGTCGCTTGCTCGACCATGTAAGTCAGAAGACTGTCGATCTTTCACAAGTGGATATCTTAGTGCTAGATGAAGCTGACCGCATGCTCGATATGGGCTTTATTCACGATGTGCGAAAAGTCATTAAACTGGTGCCGGAAAAAAGACAAAACCTACTTTTTTCCGCGACATTTTCTCAAGAGATTAAGGAGCTTGCCGATAAACTACTCAACACACCTGTTATGATTGAAGTGGCAAGACGCAATACCTCATCAGAGCAAGTGGAGCAATTGATCTACCCTGTCGACCGCGTACGCAAAAGCGAACTACTCTCTCACTTGATTTCTTCAAAAAACTGGAAACAGGTACTCGTCTTTACCCGTACAAAGCACGGCGCGAACCGCCTAGCTGAAAAACTTCAAAGCGATGGAATCAACTCGAGTGCCATCCACGGAAACAAAAGCCAGGCTGCTCGCACAAGAGCGCTTGCCGGCTTCAAAGATGGAAGCATCCGGGTACTTGTTGCAACAGACATTGCCGCTCGCGGAATCGACATCGACAAGCTGCCTCATGTAGTCAACTTTGAGCTCCCGAATGTTCCGGAAGATTATGTCCACCGTATCGGTCGTACGGGAAGAGCGGGTAGCGAGGGTCAGGCAGTCTCGCTTGTCTGTGTAGATGAAAACCTTTTACTTGCAAACATTGAGCGTCTCATCAACAGCAAATTGCCAAAAATAGTGATCGAAGGCTTTAAGGTCGATCCGACAATCAGACCCGAGCCGATTCAAAAGCGGCGCGCGCCTCGCGGCGGAATGAGACCGGGCGGACACTCTTCAAGAAAGTCGCCAAATAGCCAAGGCCAAAGACGACAGTTTGCCAGGAAATCATAAGACTTATTGACGATTTAATTTCCCTTCTCGATAAGGGAAATTAGATCAAAATGAGGAATCTATGGCCGGCTACACGCTATCGGGAAAGATCGTAGACCTTCTGCATGACAAAATATTTTCCGGTGTTGTTGAGATTGAAAATGGTGTCATCTCATCCATTCGCGAAAAGTCCGATGTAGAAGATCAGTATATTCTTCCCGGCTTTATTGACGCCCATATCCATATTGAAAGTTCAATGCTCGTCCCCTCCGAGTTTGCAAGGATCGCAGTTCTGCACGGCACCGTCGCAACTGTTTCCGATCCGCACGAAATCGCAAATGTACTTGGAATGGAAGGGGTCCGTTACATGTGTAAAAATAGCCAAAAGGTGCCGTTCCATTTTTTCTTCGGAGCGCCCTCATGCGTCCCTGCCACATCGTTTGAATCATCGGGCGCTGAGCTAACAGCTAACGATATTCGCACACTTTTTGAGCAAGACAAATTGAAATATTTGAGCGAAATGATGAATTTTCCGGGGGTTCTCAACCAAGACCCTATAGTGATGGAAAAAATTGCGATTGCAAAAGAGATGAACAAGCCTATCGACGGACACGCCCCGGGACTAATGGGAGATAAGGCGAAAAAATACATCGATGCCGGGATTAGCACCGATCATGAATGCGTCACACTTAAAGAGGCTCTAAATAAAATTCGCTGCGGCTGCAAGATTGCTATACGCGAGGGTTCAGCTGCGAAAAATTACGCAGCATTGCATCCGCTGATCAAGCAGCACCCTGAAAGCGTGATGTTCTGCTCCGATGATAAACACCCAGATGAACTGATCCACGGCCATATCAATGAGATGGTGCGCCGCTCGGTTGAACTTGGATATGACGTCTTGGACGTTTTGCGCGCAGCCTCTCTCCACCCGATCCGGCACTACGGGCTTGATGTGGGACTTTTGCAAAAGGGAGATTCGGCGGATTGTATTGTGGTTGACAACCTGAAGGATTTCAAAATCAAATCGACCTATATTAGGGGTCAAAAAGTCGCCTCTGAAGGAAAGAGTTTTATTGAAAGCGCACAGGTCAAGGTCATCAACCACTTTGACTGCTCTAAAAAAAATGTAGACGACTTTTCAGTGAAAGCTAGCGGCGTGAAAATCAATGTGATTCAAGCCATCCCAGGTGAGCTAATCACCAAACGCCTGATCCTTCCGGCTAAAATAGAGAATGGAAACTACGTCGCAGATCCATCGGAAGATATACTCAAGCTTGCCGTTGTCAATCGCTATGCGGACGCAAAGCCCTCCATTGCCTTTATTAAAGGGATGGAGATTAAACAAGGGGCGCTCGCCTCGTCTGTTGCACATGACTCACACAATATTGTCGCCGTTGGTGTCGATGATGCCTCGCTTTGCCAAGCGATCAACGCTGTAATCGACTCCAAGGGGGGTGTATCGGTTGTTGAAAAAGGGGAAGTTTCCCTGATGGCTCTTCCGGTCGCCGGTTTGATGAGCGACAAAGAGGGGTGGAAAGTGGCAAAAGAGTATTCGGCGATCAAGAGGCAAGCGATTAAATTAGGCTCTTCCCTTCCCGATCCGTTTATGACGTTATCATTTTTAGCTCTTCTTGTGATCCCTTCGCTCAAGCTAAGCGATCAAGGCCTTTTTGATGCGGACGCATTTACGTTCATTTCACTTTCAGAAATTTCTTAAAGCACCGAAAAAGGCGAGGCCTTAGGTCTTTCTGCCAATTTTCTCGTACGCCGTAAAACTCTTGGATCCATATGAATCTCCTCTTGCCGCTTGGCAGCGAGCTGTCCACATGCGCCGCTAATATCCTGACCGCGGCTATAGCGCACAGGCGCTGGAATTGACCTTTCGGTCAGATACTTTTGAAAGGCAAAGATCTCTTCTTTATCCGCAGTTGACATTGGGTTGCCGGGAAAGTGGTTCATCGGGATCAGATTCACTTTTGCTTTAAGACCGTGGACAAATTTGACAAGCCGCTTGGCGTGCAAAATCGAGTCGTTTTCCCCTTTGATCATCACATACTCAAAAGTGATGCCGTGCCGCGAGGGACATGGATACTCAAGAAGGGCCTGTTTGAGAACCGCCAATGGATACTTACGGTTGACGGGCATGAGGCGACTGCGTCTTTCATCGTCTGCAGAGTGGAGGGAAATGGCGAGTCGCACGGGCGCCTCTTTTCCGAGGCGGCGAATTTCCGGAACGAGTCCTGAAGTCGATACAGTGACGCGATGCTTAGATAAGCCAAACGCTTTGGGATGAATCATCGTTTGGCAAGAGGCAACAACTTCATCAAAATTATCAAGCGGCTCGCCCATTCCCATAAAAACAATATTACTGACCTTGCGACTCTCTCCGAGTTCCGCAAGTCTCTGATTGGCTAAAATAAGTTGAGCAAGAATCTCGCCGCGAGACAAATTACGTTTAAACCCCATTTTTCCGGTTTGACAGAAGGTGCACCCCATTTTACAACCCACTTGACTGCTAATACAAAGCGTAACTCGATTGTCAGACGGCATCAGCACCATTTCGGTAAATAAACCATCGTGTGTAGTCAAAAGGAACTTTTCACTTCCGTCTTGGCTCTTTAGACACGTGTCGATCGTTAATAGTTCAAAACGAAATTCACTCTCTAGACAAGTGCGCAGAGATTTTGCAAGATTACTAAAAGATTGCGGGTCATGGCAATTTTTGACAAAGAGCCAATTTCTGATCTGACCGGCAATATATGAAGGATAGCCTTGTTCTTTAAGCCAGGTCTCCCAATCACTTACTTCCAAATCCAACGCATACGGTCTATTCATGTACTCTCATCTAGTTTCAACACTTTCTGCGCAGATATCATAGCAAATATTAGAACTATTAGCAATCAAACAATGAAATATGTTACAATTTAGTTTGAAATTTTTAAAAAATGGGTTTTTTCTAATGATACGATTTTCATCCGTTACTAAATGCTATGGTAACCGAACACTTTTTGAGGATGCGAACTTCACGCTCGGAAAGGGCGAGCGCCTTGGGGTCATCGGCCGCAATGGAACCGGCAAGTCGACGCTCTTTCGCCTAATCATGGGGGAAGAGAGCGTAGATGAGGGCAAAATTGTTATCCCCAAAGACTACCGTATCGGCACTTTGCAGCAGCATATTAGTTTTACAGAAAAAACGATCATTCAAGAAGCGATGTCAAGCTTGCCCCCTTACGAGAGAGACCAAGAATACCGCGGCGAAATTATTTTGACCGGGCTTGGATTTTCTCTCAAACAAATGGATCAAGACCCAAAAACGCTATCAGGCGGCTTCCAGCTCAGACTTCAGCTGACAAAGGTTCTACTTGCCGAGCCGGACTGTCTGCTTCTCGATGAGCCGACGAACTACCTTGACATTGTTGCCATTCGCTGGTTAGAGGGGTTTCTCAAGCAATGGAGCGGTGAAATCATGATTGTTAGCCACGACAAGGCATTTATTAATCGAGTCGTCACCCACACGCTTGGAATCTACCGCAACCAGATGTTTAAGCTCGAAGGAGACACAGATAAATTCTATAGCCAGATGGCGATGAGAGACGAGATTCACGAACAAACGCGCATGCAGAGCGAAAAAAAACGCGCCCATTTGCAGTCTTTCGTCGATCGATTTGGAGCAAAAGCCTCAAAGGCGGCGCAAGCAAAGTCAAAGGAAAAACAGCTCAAACAACTGCCGGCTCTCGAAAGTCTTGCCAGAATTGAAAACCTCAATTTCTCATTTAAAATGGCGCATTTTCCCGGCAAACGGATGCTAGAAATCAACGACCTTAGTTTCTCATATGACACCTCGCCAAATGATGTGCAAAAGCCGTTCTCTCTTAAAGACTTTTCTCTAGTCGTGGAAAAGGGCGATCACATTGCCATTATCGGAAAGAACGGAAGGGGGAAAAGTACCATCCTTTCATTGATTGCCGGCCATTTAAAGCCAAAAAGCGGTGAGTGGACAGGTTCTGACAACCTACGAATCGGCCATTTCGGGCAGACGCATATTGACCGACTGAGCCCCAAACTCACTGTCGAGAAAGAGATCGCCTCCGCAAATCCGGAACTTGCCTATGGTGATGTCAGAAGAATTTGCGGACTCGTCATGTTCTCGGGAGACCAAGCAAAGAAAAAGATTTCCGTTTTGTCCGGAGGTGAGCGCAGCAGAGTCCTGCTTGGAAAGATTCTTGCGAGTCCCTGCAATTTACTGCTTCTCGATGAACCCACCCACCACCTGGACATGGAGTCAGTCGAGGCGCTTCTCAACGCGGTCAACAATTTTCCGGGCGCTGTGATTCTCGTGACTCACGATGAAGCCCTTCTTGAGCAGTTTGGAAATCGCATGGTGATTTGCCGCGATGGGGATGTGCACCACTTCAATGGAAATTACAACCGATTTCTGGAAAAAGAGGGCTGGGAATCAATGGA
>SLOH01000174.1 GCA_007132595.1 Waddliaceae bacterium
CCGTCAAACCAGTACATCCTTGGAAAAGCCTCTGATATTCTTTCGAGGTATCATAAAAGAGTTGGCGATTTTGAGCTTTACGTCGACCCGGAAAAGGGAGATCCTTTTTTCTACACCGCAGCAGGATCTAAACATCTGATCGTTGCACTTGTGTATGCGATTGTCACAGCAGAGCCTGAAAAGTCATTTGTCTTTGTAGAAAAAGCGCCCTTTTACTCCGGACACCCAAACGCAGTAGAGGGGATTTTCCCCTATCCGAATGCGAGATTTATCGCATTCCACGATCCATCAGAGATTGTGATAGAGCCAGATGAGGTGCTTGTGGAGTTTGTAACCTCGCCAAACAATCCCAATGGAGAGTTTAGAGAGCCCTTGACAGATGCTAAAATTGTCATTGCCGACTTTGTGTTTGCCTCTTCTGCTTTCGGAAGCGATGGTTTTGGCTATCGCGATCGGAACATCGAGTGGATCAGAAAGGCAAGAAAAGAGGGGAGGCATATCTTTAGCTTTAACTCTGCTTCAAAGCAATTCGGGATGACAGGATCTCGCTGTGGCTATCTTTGGTACCCGATGGAGGATCCTTATGCGGTATTAATTTTCAAACCATTCTATCATTTTATCTCCTCCACAACCGTTGCGGGTAGCTCTGTCGGGCTTGCGCATTTTTTGAATTTGATCGAGCGACTGATCTCTATGCCGGATAATGGGGAAACCATCCGTCAAGAGGCGCACGCGATTCTTTTTGAAAGGCATCACGCTTTATCAAACGCATTGACTCAGAGATACCCGGAGGCGAGCATCTACAGTATCCCTGGTAGCCCGACGTTCTTTGCGAAGCTTCCGGTAGAAGATGGCTATACTTTTTTGCTTGAGGACTTAGAGGTTTCCGTTAATAGCGGCGATGCGATGGGAGAATGTCGCAGCTGTATTCGCATTAACTTATGTGGGCAAACAGACGCTTTTTTAAAGCTGCTTGATCGCCTCAAAAGGTAATTAACCTGGGAGATAACTCTCTTTGATTAACTCTTTAGGTGTGATCAGCACATATTTTTTAGACTTAACAGCTGAAAAAAGCTCATCTTCGGTCTCTAGAGAGTTGGAGTTGATAAACGCCTCTTTTTGTTTGTATTGATCGAGGAATTTAAGGAATCGGTAGATTAAACTCTGCGAGGGTGTTTGCTTGTAAAAGATTAAAACCATGTCGCAAGGCGCGTATTTTTCAACGGTCTTACTTTCAATGTCTATGCTAAAGAGCGAGCGTTGGTGCAGTTTTTGTAGAAGGTCGTAGGAGAGCGTTTCGTGTAGATAGATTTCATCAATTCCAAATTTTTCCTGGATGTAGTTATCTGACAAGGACATTTTAAACCTCTTCTCTAGTAAAAACGCACCAGAGTATAGTCAAAGGCGCGATTTGTTTAAACAAATACTAAAAAAGGGGTCGAGGTTTTAAAGATTCCGAAACATTGAAGGTGGTATTTTCTCCTGTAGTTGGTGCGCTTTTGATTGTTTCGGCATTGAGGTTAAAGTCTTTAAGCGCAATCCACTTGATTGTTTGGTCGTCGTAGGACTTGAAATAATAACGAAGCCGATTGGGATCCTTGACAGATGTGAGAAGGGTAGAGTCTGTTTCAAATCCGCCACTTGCTTTTTGTCTGACCGCTCCAACCGGAATATCAAACTGATTGAGTATGTGAAAAGTCTGTCCGACTACACTTTCCACATCTTTTGCTGCAATTGCAGTTGAGGAGAAGATCGCCGCGCGTACAAATCGAGATGGAGGAGTGAAATCCCCGGGAAGGCCCACCATCCCCGACCCTTGACCAAACGGAGCCAAACGAACATCTCTTAGGGTGATCGGCTTTGCGTTGAAGGAGGTTAGATTAATAAAATTGCGTAGGTTTTCCAGGTGCCAGTCAAAAGTTGGAGAGTTGGTAAAGACACCAATCTTATTGTCGTATGTGACAAGATGACCATCAACAGGTTCAATAACCAACGCATTTCCTTGTTTGTCATAGACGATGTAGTGAAAGGGAGGAGGGGTTGCGCCCCAATCAGCCAGAACAGTTGGCGCTATAACGATAGATTTTAATGCCTCTTTGACCTCTTCTAGAGACGCAAACTGAGTCAAGACCCAGTTGGGAAACTCAACAGGAGATATCGCTTTTGACTGATTCCCGCTGTCTACCGCGGTGTATCCGGCAAATCCGGGAAAATAAAATGCCGCGCACGCAAGGCCCTCTTCATTGACTCCGTCCATTAAGACTTGATCTTTAAAGCAGTAGATACCGGCTGCCGCGTATTTCGATGTGTACTTGAGGCCTTCTCCTGCCGGAGTCTTTCCGATAAATGTGAAGTGTCTGGGAATTACGCAGACAGACATCTCGATGTTAGTGCCAAACTCAACCGTTCTTCCATTGACGGACGAGCCGTCTTTCCCAGTCATTCGAATCCCGGTGCATCCGTTGAGATGGCAGACTGACATAGTAAAAATGGCGATAAAAATTTGAAAAAACTTGCGCATATTAAATCTCCTTATTAAACATTCTTATAGAAATTAATTTCACTTATGGCAACAAAATTCTTTGTCTTCAGTTCGTAAATTTATATTTAGCTATTTTTATTCATCTTGGTTGTTGCAACTAAAATTAATTTTAGCAATAAGGAATTTAAAGTACTCAAGACAAGGGAGTGTATACTTATGGGTAAAATTTTTGGATTAACATTGATAGCAGTTGGTTTAGTCTGTTTGGGCTTTGGAATTAACGCGGCCACATCACCTACTGAAGAGGTCGTCGAGGCAGTTTCCGGTCGCTACACTGAAAATACGATGATCTATATCATCGGAGGCATCGCAATGGTTGTCGGCGGGGCCGGACTACTGCTGATGAGATCTAAAAAGTAGGGAACCTCTTTAAATATCGACTTCAAAGTAAAATGAAGCCCCGCCTTCAGGTAGATTCTTGAAGCCAAGCTTCCCGTTGTATGCGTTAATGATCTGGCGGCAGATGGTGAGACCAAGGCCGTGTGTTTCTTCATCTGCTCCCTGAGAGACCTTCTTGATGGGCTGTTTGAACACTGTTTCCTTGCTTTTTTCCGGTATGCCGGACCCTTGGTCGCAAACCTCAAACCTTAAGTTTGTGGGGGTTGTGCGGCAAAAGACTTTGATGACAGAGTCTTGAGGAGAAAACTTGATGGCATTGCTTAGAAAGTTGTCCATGACCTGCTTGATCTTGATTCTGTCTATGGAACAAATCGGACGCTCAAGGTTTACTTCGAGCAGAATTTCGACATTTTTCTCCGTAGCGAGAAGTTTATGAAAGTCACAAACCTCCTGAACCAGACTTTTTATATCGACCTCATCTTTGTTGATTTGAAATTGTCCGGAATCAATGAGATTGTCGTTGAGAATATCATTGAGCAAATCAAGCATACCCTTTGCCTGTCTTGAAATGAGGTCGATCATTTTACTTGCGGACTCTTTCTCATCGTTTTTTTGCGCATGGTCTAAAATCGATCCGGCCATTAAAATCGATGAGATGGGGTTGCGTAGGTCGTGCGCGGCCATGCGGATAAATTTATCTTTGACTGCGATGAGTTCGCTCAATTGTTGATTGGTTGTGTGCAGTTCATTCACCTTTTCAGCTAACTGTTCCTGCACGTTCTTAATTTCTGTAATATCGGTTGTGATCCCAAAGAACTTGTTGTCTTTTTCTCCGGGCAAGCTAAAAGGACTCATCATAATGAGTATCGTTTTACCCCCTAAGACAACTTCCGAAGAGTTGACTTCATTTGCTGCAATGCTCCGTTTGATACTGCCAATGTTTGAGTCTGTCACCATTTGAAGAAGCGAGGGAAAGGGAGCTTTTTCATCCTGACTGGTACTGATCTCAAGAAGGTTTTTCAATGGCTTATTCATCCACTCAACTGCGCCCATCTCGTTTAGTATGAAGATACCCTCAGACGCATAATCAGCTGCCATTTGCACCTTGAATAGTTCAGACTCAGCCACCATTTTCTTTGTGTAATAGATGGATAGAAATGACAGATTCATTTCTTTGTTGAGTTGCGAAATAGCCTCCAGTTCACGTGCCCTCCATCTTTTTGAGCGCCCCTTGATCTCTTCACGCCACAGTTCAAAGGATTTTCTCGGTTTAAATTCACTTGGATTTTCCGGAGTGGTGTCGAGTTTTTGTGGGTTACCTGCCCACTTAATAGTACTTGGAAATTCGGGGCGGAACCAAAGACAGTAATTCGATGACTCACTTCCCATTGAGGCTGAAATCATTCCGCTTGCAATCTCTTTGTATTTTGCTGCCTCCGGGATAATTTCAGAGAGAGAGTCGGTGTGGAAGATGCGGTCCTTTTGATTTTGATCCAGCCACTTGATCAGATGCTTAATTTCCTTGTCTCCAGGAGTGAGTCCCTTCTTTGTCAGCTTTCCTTCAAAATTCATGGCGGCCCCTTCGGCATTGGCAATCGCTAGAACAGCATCGGCATGCAAGAGAAAGTCTTCGTGTATGTCTATATTCTTATGACCCATAACTTCGATTGCTTCAGATAGCGCATCGTATTGCTTTTTAGCTATTGTGAATTCTTTTAGACCATGTGAGGCGCATGCGTCGCTCAATAGACACGAGAAGTGGGTAAGAGCTAGCAAGTGATCTCGAGAAAGAAATTTAGGCTCTCTGTTGTGGCATGAGATCAATCCCCATAACTTTCCCCGAACCCGGATTCCGTATGAAATCGAGGTTCTGATGTGCATGTGATTGATATAGTCGCGATGTACGGGGACGACTCCTTTGAGAATGGAAAATGACAAGTCGAGCGGCTTTTTTGTTAGCGGGTTTACGCTTGGGACAATTGAGACAGGGTCTTGCTGGCTGTCATAGATGTAGCGCAAGGGATTTTTCAAATAGAGCTGTCTGACTGGCTTTGGGATATCGGATTTTGGAAAGTGAAAATTCAAGTAATCTTCCATTTCAGTCTCTCTTGCCTCGGCGATCACCGTTCCGCTTCCGTCATCCAGGAATTGATAGATCAAAACCTTATCAAACCCGAGTGTTTTTTTGATTTTCTCGGTAAATAGTTGGCAAGTTTGAGCAAATGTCCTCAACTGATCTGACCGATTGGTGAGAGATAAAATTTGACTGGAAAACTCTTGAAAATCGATTGGGTGGCAATCTTCTGGAAAAGGCATAAATTCGAGAATAATGAAGGAGCCTTTATCTTGAATGTGCAGATCGTAATTGTGCTTTTGGTTTGTGTGTGATTGAGTCGTTTCTTGATGACGGTCTATTTTGGAAAGATACTTTTTAATGTCGTCGACAATCTCTCTCTCGGGAATGTCATCCAATGTTTTATTAATGACCTGCTGGGCATCGACGCCGATCCATGCTGCGACATTTTCACTGGCCTGGAGGACTTTCAATTCCCTGTCTATGACAAGCAGATAGCCAAACGGCTGAATGTAGTCGATGTGGCATACCTCGACTTGATCGCACAGACGTTCTCTTTCTTCAGCGGATAACTTGTCCATCTTTGAATAGCTCGTTTATATTTTCAAAAGTTTGAATGGCAGCCTCTGTGCATATTTTCTTATCGCCTTCTGTGACAATTTTTGATTTGAGCATTTGGCAAAAATTTCTCCAGTTTACTGAGATTTTCTCCCCTTTGTCATAAAAGAAGGCGCCCCCTGCATTTTGATTGAGATTGAATTTTGCAACAAGGGATGGGTAGAGCATTTTTCTTCCGAGAGATGAGCCTTCTAAAACATAAAAACATCCCATAAGGGCAGGAAAGGAAAATGAGCGGGCATACGGGAGGATTGTGGGAGTCTTATCTAGTGGGACGCCAAAGTGGCTCAAGTCTTTTTCCAGCAGGGGAGCGCGACGCCTCTCTTCTGTCAATTCCGCATGAGATAGTTGTTTAAGTTTGTCCCAGTCGAGGTGAGATTCAAATGATGAGTAGAACGCGTAAAACTTTTCAAGTATTTGAATATACTCACTGAGTGACAAATCCTCCGACAATCTTTTCAAGCATGAATTGTACTCTATTTCTCGATGTTGAGTGATTGTTTGCACTCTTAATTTCTGCAGTATATCCATGAAATAAAGTCCCCCCTAAAAGACTTAGATTCGTATTCGTGAAGCTACCGTTATATTAAATATTTGTCAGTATAAAATCATCGATGATTCTCTCTCTGTCAGACGAATCTTAATGTATGAGCTTTGACTATAAAGTTCTTTTACTTCAAATATGGTAGATAGAAATACGTGTCCGATTCAACAGACGATGGGAGGTTTGGTACATGAAATCAAAAGACGTGATCGCTTACGGTAAAGAAAATTTGAAGGAGCCCTTGCGCTCGATGCATATCAAAAGAAGAGAGCTGCTACCCCAAGATGTGGAGATAGAGATTCTTTTCTGCGGGATCTGTCACTCTGACTTGCACGCAGTACAAGATGAGTGGAAACGCACCAATTATCCCATTGTTCCCGGGCATGAAATTGTCGGCAAAGTCACGAAAGTGGGCCCGGATGTTTCAAAATTTAATATCGGTGATACAGTTGCTGTTGGATGTATCGTGGACTCTTGTAGAAAATGTCAGTATTGCACCGAAAGTGATGAGCAATTCTGCGAAAACGGATGGACGCTTGTTTTTAATGCGCCGGACAAGCACCTCGGCGGCCATACATATGGGGGATTTTCGGAAAGTGTGATTGTCGATCAGAACTATATTGTGCGTGTTCCGGAAACACTCGACCTTGCATCAGCCGCCCCTATTCTATGTGCAGGAATTACCGTTTACTCACCCTTAAGGCACTGGAAAGCCGAACCCGGAAAAAAAATTGGGGTGATCGGCATTGGCGGTCTGGGTCATATGGCAATAAAAATTGCAAAAGCGATGGGGTGTCATGTGGTTGCGTTTACGACCTCACAATCTAAAGTGGATGATGCCAAGCGGCTAGGGGCCGATGAAGTCGTTGTGTCAAAGGATGCCGGTCAAATGGAGAAACAGTCCAAGTTTGATATCATCCTCGACACAGTCTCCGCAAATCACGATGTGAATGCGTACCTCAACATGTTAAAAGTTGACGGGTCGCTTGTCCTGCTTGGGCTGCCTGCCGAGCCTCTGAAAGTGAATGGCTTTAGCGTTGTGAGCGGAAGAAAGCACTTTTCCGGCTCCAATATCGGGGGGATTGCCGAAACCCAGGAAGTACTCGATTTCTGCGCGGAGAAAAATATCACAGCTGATATTGAGTTAATCAACATTGAGCAAGTTAATGAAGCGTTTGAAAGGCTGGAAAAAGGCGATGTGAA
>SLOH01000039.1 GCA_007132595.1 Waddliaceae bacterium
ACTTTCTTTTTTAACTTTTCTTTGTTTATGTCAACTTTTTTTTTATGTGTGAAGGTGACCTTGTGTGAGAAAGTAGCGTTTATCGCAAAGGGAGGCGAGATTTTTATCGTGAGTGACGACAATGAGGGTTTTACCGTGCTCTTTGACAAGAGTGAGCAGAAGGGTGTGGATGTCGCTTGCAGTTGTATTGTCGAGGTTTCCGGTGGGCTCATCTGCAAGAAGGATTGGGGGGTTGTTGCAAAGTGCGCGGGCAATTGCAACGCGCTGCCGCTCTCCGCCGGAGAGCTGTTTAGCAAGATGGCGAGCGCGCTCGGAGAGTCCGACGTCTTGTAGCAGTTTTTCTGCGCGCCTGTGGGCCGAGCTTCCCGGCCTTGTGGGTTGACGCGCGATTTTTGCCGGCATAAGCACATTGTCTAGGACGGTAAAGTCTTCAAGAAGATGAAAGGCTTGGTAGATGTAACCAATGCATTGGTTGCGGATTTTGGAGCGATTGGTTGAGGCGTCACTGCCGCTGATGATAATTTTTCCACTGCAAGGGCTTTCCAGTGTGCCGAGGATCTGCATTAGAGTGCTTTTTCCTTCACCGGACCTGCCGACGATGGCGATGCTTTCGCCTTCATTGACTTCAAGATCGACCCCTTTTAAGACGTTAAGGGTCACAGGAGTGTGATAGGTCTTTGTGATGCCGGTCGCTTTTAAAATAGGTTTCATCCGTCCGACCTCAAGGCTGCTGATGGCTCTGTGAAGCTCGCTTTGAGAGCGGGGATCACACCGGAAATAAGTGAGAGGATTCCTGTGGTGAGAAGGACAAAAGTCAGGGCCTCACCGCTGATTTCGTTAGGGAGCGTTTCACCATAGAAATGGGGGTTGAATGCGCTGCGTCCTTGAATTGCACTAAGAAGGCCAATGAGTACGTCTAGGTGGCGCAATGTGTACACTGCAAGGCCGATTCCAAGCAGGCTGCCGAGAAGGCCCATCACAACTCCACAAAGACCGAAGATGGCAGCGACGCTTCTTGCGCTTGCGCCCATTGCTCTTAGGATTGCGATCTCCTTTTTCTTATCATTCACCAAAATAATGAGCATGGAGATAATGTTTGAACAGGCAACGAGAATAATTACGCAGGAGATCAGTGTGAAGAGTGTGCGCTCAGATTTTAGCTGGTCAAGAATCTCCTTGGCATAAGGGTACTCATTGTAGCTTTCCACTTTCCAGTACGTGTCAAGCCCGCGTCTCTTAAGTCCGGCGGTGATCTGGTCGTAGATGTGTTCTGTGCGTTTGAGGTCGTTATAATATAGATGGACACCATTTCCCATTAAATCTTCATGAGCGGCTTGGCGTACCATATGGCTCAAGCTTTTGGGGGCGAGAAGGAAGAGACCTCCTTGGTGGATAATGCCCGGATCATAGAATCCTGCGACAAAAATGGGCTGGCGCATTTCTTGTGTGCCGGTTGGGGTGAGTCCTTCATAGCCGACATAGCCGTGATCGCCAATTTTTACTCCTTTTTCACGAAAGATTTTAGGAAGTAGAACAGGATCGAGGCTTTGATCGTCTATCCAGTCGAGCAGGGCAATTGGACTTAGTGTAGCGTCGATGAGGTCGAAGGCGCCATACTGCACCCGGCCACTTAGGTGGTTGCCTTGAAGGTCTAGCGAGACGTCTTGTGTAAAGTCTGCGTTGAGGTTGGCATCTACTTTGATACCGCCCTCAACAATCAGGGGAACGTGCGGCATCAGGGGGCGTTTTTGATCTGCGAGTTCAAGTAAGAGGGTGCCATCTTCGACTGTTAGGGTCGTATTGCCTTGCTTTGAATTTTTCGGGATGATGACCCGTTTGATCTCTTGCGCATGATCCAAAGCCACGAGAACATTGAGCGTGGTTGAGTCGGTTAGGAAGGAGTGCGGCATGACCCATCCGCTCTCTTTTGTTTGAAATTGATGAATTTGTAGTTTTTCACTCAGTGCATTCATCCTTTTTTCCTGATCGCTTGGACTGAGGCGGTACATTTTTTCCGCACTTTCTTCCATGATATTGCGAGGAGAAATGGGGCTCATGGCAATAAGGTTGTCGATATCGTCGCTTTTTGGAGCTAAAAGGCTTGGAGAAAGCGCGGGATTTTCGATGTCAAATGCGGTGATCAGCGCTTTTTGATTGATTTGCTGTCTTTGCATTCCGTCTTGGGAGCTGCGTACAAGGCGGATATGGAGGTTTCCGGCTCCTACTTCGTACTCCGAGGCATAGACTCCCGGTACTTCATGAATCGTTTTGAAGAGCTCTTTGACAAGATCGCGCGGGTTTCCCTCGTGGTCGGCCTCCGCAGGAAGCCACTCGGTTGGAATTTCTTCATCGAAAAACGGATCATACGGGTCTGTTTGCTCGGAATAGAGTTTCTCTCCGATGCTTTTAAGCGAATAATCCGAGGAGAGTGCAATTGCGTCAATATTGTAGTAATAGGAGTGGGTATAGGCACTCGTAGGCGTAATGCGAATCGGGGCAGAAACCGAGAGCATTTTTTGTACCCAGCTTTTTTCTAGCCCATGGGTGACGGAGAAAAATACAACAATTAGCCAAACGACCAGCGCAATGACAAAGATGGAAATCAGGCTGATAATGGAGACAGAGAGCTGTCTCCATCGAGGAATCAAATATTTGAAGGCCACAGATAGTTCAAACATGGCCAATGATACTTATTTAGTTTCTTTGTATTCGACGTGCTCGCGAATCGTAGGATCGTATTTGCGTATTGAAATACGGTCAGGAGTATTTGTCTTGTTTTTGATTGAGTAGTAGTAGTGTGAGCTCTTCGAGCTTTTTAGTTTGATTTTTTCTCTTTTACTTGATGCCATGGTCAGATCTCTATTTATTGATTAAGGAAATACCATATCACAAGTGAGGATTATTTTGGAATAGTTGTCTTTGAGTCCAAGGAATTCGCGTTTGCGCTTCAAGATGAAGCGTGCTTTTTCCTTCGATTTTGTAGCGGTGAAACCCAAGACCGGCGATCATCGCGGCGTTGTCAAGGGTCAGCTGCTGCGTGGGCCAAATGAGATTGAGGTCTGTTTGATCAAACATGTTCCGCAGGGTCTGATTGTTTGTCACTCCGCCACCGAGTAGTATCGTGCGGCAATTATACTGCTCTGCTGCTTTCATTGTCTTTGAAATAATATCTTTGAATGCAGTGTGCTGGAATGAGGCGGCCAGATTCCTTTTATCTTGAAGGGTCATTTCCTGTTTTCTAGCGGTATAAAGAACTGCTGTTTTGAGGCCGGAAAAGGAAAAGTCAAAGGGGCGATTTTTAATTGTTCCAGATTTGAGCGGGAAGGCGGTCGGATCTCCTTTTTTTGCCAGCTCTTCCACTTCAGGTCCACCAGGATAGGGGAGGTCTAAGAGCTTGGCTACTTTATCAAAGGCCTCACCGATGGCATCGTCTTGAGTTTGTCCGATTAGCTCATATTCCCCAATATTTTTCACTCGCACAAGCGAGGTGTGGCCCCCGGAGAGAACAGCTCCGATACATGGATATTGTATCTCCTCTGTTGCTGACATAATGGCAGCGTAGAGGTGGGCTTCGATGTGGTTGACGCCGATGAGCGGCTTGTTTAGGGCAAGCGAGAGTCCTTTTGCAGCCCCAATTCCAATGAGCAGTGCGCCGATCAGACCAGGTCCGTGTGCGACTGCAATTAGATCGATTTGGTCAAGAGTCATATTGGCTTGGGTAAGCGCTTTGTCAAGGAGAGGGATGACAAGATCGGCGTGTTCTCGGCAGGCAAGCTCAGGGACGACGCCCCCAAATCGCTTATGAAGATTGACTTGGGAGGCGACAAGATTCGAAAGAATCTCTTTTCCATCTTTGACGATGGCGCAGCCGGTCTCATCACATGTGCTTTCAATTCCTAAAACAAACATAAGTAGAAATTTTAATGTAAAATTATCTAAAACTCAAGGTTTTAGATACTTGAATAAGATTTCTTCAATGTGCTTAGGTTCGATTGGTTTCGGAAGATAGTCGTCCATTCCTTCTGCAAGGCATTTTTCACGATCTCCTGTTAACGCGTTGGCGGTAAGGGCGATCAGTGGGGTGTGTTTTTTTTCCCCCTCTTTTTCTCGAATTTCTCTTGCGACCTGATACCCGTCTTTTTCCGGCATTTGAATGTCTAAAAAGATCAGGTCGTACAAATCAGCATCGAATTTCTCAAGGGCAATGACGCCATTTTCCGCGACAGCAACCTCGCAATCCATGAGCTCAAGGATGTCTTTGATGACTTCTTGATTAATAAAGTAGTCTTCGACAACTAAAATTTTTTTTCCTGAGAATTTTTTCGATAGTGGGTTCATAACGATTTCCTTTTTCTATTTTCTTTTAATCCAACGGCTCATAAGTGTAAACAAGCGGTTGCCATTGATTGGAGCTGAGAGTGTCGCGATGAGTTCGGGTTTTTTGTTTTGGTTATTCGATTGATTAGAAACAGGCCATCCAAGTAGTTGCACCTCGTCGCTGTCTTCTTCTGTTAAGAGGGTAAACGGGATCGGATGCCCGCGTCTATTTGCATTTTCAAGTGCTTGATTTGCTTGTTCCAAAGACTTTGAATAGCAGCAGCGCATTTTCCATTTAGTGACTATTTTTTTTATATTTTCTACATTTTTTTCGTTCTTATTCACAATAAGAACAGGCGTGCCCTCAAGTTTTTCCAGCTCGGTATTCGATGAATTGTTTTCGTTATCAAGGGTAAAGACGATTTCCATCCAGAAGGTCGAACCGTCTCCTTCTGTGCTCGTGCAGGCAAGCTCTCCATTCATGAGATCAATCAGCTGTTTGGAAATGGAGAGTCCAAGACCGGTTCCGCCAAATTTTCTTGTTGTCGAGGTGTCGATTTGTGAAAATTTTTCAAAGAGGCTCTCAATTTTAGATTCAGGAATGCCAATTCCGGTGTCGATGATTTCAATGCGAAAGAGCATTTGCGATTGTGTGCGCTCTTTTCCGGTCACTTTAACTCTGACTTCTCCTTGTTCAGTAAATTTGATCGCGTTACTTAATAGATTGGTCACAACTTGTCGAAGTCGGCTTGGGTCGCCAATAAGATTTGTGGGTAGATTTTTTGGATATTCAAGTGAGAGTTTCAACTGCTTCTCTTGGGCCCTTGAAAACATGATCTCTTCTGTTTCATGGAGAACCTTTTGAAGGTTGAATGGAATTGATTCCATGCGCATTTCACCTGCTTCAATTTTTGAGAAGTCGAGGATATCGTTAATGAGTTCGAGGAGAATTTTTCCGGAGAGATCAATTCTTTGGATATACTTTTTTTGTTTTTCGTTAAGGTCACGACTTGCAAGTAAGATTCCTGCCATTCCGATGACCCCGTTGAGCGGGGTGCGAATTTCATGGCTCATATTCGCAAGAAACGCACTTTTTGCTAGGTTAGCCTGTTCGGCTGCCGCTCTTGCTTCTCTCAATTGTTGGTTCGTTTCTTCGAGTTGTCGAACGAAGTTAAGCAACTGCTGTTCTGTTTGTTTTCTTTCTGTCACATCCCGAAAGATCATGACAGCGCCTTCTATTTTCTGATCAATGATAATCGGGGCAGTTGTGCACTCTACAGGAAAATACGTCCCGTCTTTTCTCATGAACTCAAGCGGGCTTACGCTTTGCGTCTCGCCTTTTGTTAATGTCGCGATGATGTTCATGGTTCTCTCAAAATCCGGAGGAAGAAACTTAAGGTCTTTGTAATTCTTATTGATGAGTTCAGATTGTTTAAACCCGACAAGTTCAGCAACAGTTGGGTTGACGAAGGTCGTCTTTTCTGAATAATTGATTCCGAAGACTCCCTCAGTCATAGACTGTAAAATTGCATGAGTTTGCTGGGTAGATTCATTCAGTTCGATGAGCGCTTTTTCTAGTTGACTGGAGCGAATATAGGAAGTTTCACCAAAGAAAAAGGCAGTAAAGACAAAAGCCGCAAGGAAAAAACCAATCACAAGAGTGAACATCGGAAGAGAGGAGCGGTTTTGTTGAAAAAGCCCCTCTTTTGGCTGAACTTCTATAAACCAATGGTTATTGAGAAATGAAAATTCAGCCGTGGAGGGCTCTACCGAAAGGTCAAGCAGGGTGCTTGGGTCATGCCGGTAAATGCTTTGATTATTGTCATAGATTGTCACAGCATAATTTTCTAGTAGGTAGTGGGGAATGATGTTTGTAAAGAGCTTTTCAACATCAAAAGCTCCGATAATAAAACCGTCGAAATCGCCATCCGGGAATAGAGGGATGTAAATTAAAAACCCTCTCCCTCCTTGGACGAGGTTGATTACGGGGCTTGCATATCGATCACCTTGCGCTTCGAGCTCACGAATGGTCTCCGTGCGTTTATTATCCGACAGGATATTCAGGTTTTGAAGATCTTCGTTTCCGATTTGCGGAACAACCCAACGTAAATGGTAAGAAGAGTCGGCCCATTCGATGGCGACAAGGCCCGAATCAATATCGACATATGAGATCGAATCCAACTCCCACTCGCTTTTTGGAATTCCACGGCGGTTTTCCCAGCGTTTGGCCATAAAAGTCAAAGCATCGATCCGATTGTTTAGAAGCGATTTTACCGATGTAGCGAGCCGCTCCACCACTGTTTGGTTCTGGCGTTGAAAAAGGACAATTTCTTGGGTGTTCAACGCCTGCCATAGATAAAGTGTGCCTAAAATGACAGCGCCAGTTGTTGGGAAAGGTAAAGAGGGGGGAAGGACGTTATTTGTTGTGCAGCAAAATCCCCAGGCGTATGTGATGACCATGAAGCCAAGAAATCCCATCTCAACGGCAGGTCTTGGGTCTAAATATGAAAATTCTGCCCATTGCGGCGCGACTTCGATGCCAATGAGTGCCGCCGCTAGTGCGACGACGCAAATCGCAAAGACAATGACGCCAAGAATACGCAAGACGATTTGCTTCTTTTCAAAGTTGAAATCGAGTGTGATAATGAGCATGGCGCTGCCTAAGACAAAGATTTCAAAGGCAGCCAAATGGGTCATCTGTCCTAAGGGATAGTCATTGATCGAGAACTTATCGAAGATGAACAAGTGTTCAATGCTAAGATTTTTACCAAATATAAGTTCAAAGAGAGTCAGTAAACCGAGGAGGAAGGGAAGAGTGGAGAGGCAGATGGCGATTTTTCGATAACTGGTTAAAAAAAGCAGCATGGCGAGGCTGACAGCCGTGGTCGAAAGGGCGGAGTTATAGTGGTGGTATTGAAATAAACGGTGTTCGTTAATGATGTTTAGAGTGTAAAGATGCCAATATATCAGAGCAGCAACACCCATAATCA
>SLOH01000126.1 GCA_007132595.1 Waddliaceae bacterium
CGGAGACCCCATTCGTACCGCTCAAAAAAAGGGTTCCACCCATCTAAACCTTGCCAATTTTGGGAATATAACTGCTGAGCAACTTCAGCAAATTTCAACAATTACTACCTTAAAGTCGATTAATCTGTCAGGCTGCACGTTCGACCCATTGGGAGTACTCTGCTTCATCCACCTACCAGAGCTTGAGAGTATTAACCTCAGCCATTGCGCTGAACTCTCAGACAAACATCTTCAATGTATAGGAACGATCAAGCAACTCAAACACTTGGTATTGTCTAATTGCCCCAATTTCACTTTCAAAGGACTTAAGTCTTTAAGTAGATTAAATCAGCTCCGAAGTCTTGATTTAAGAGCGACACCCACCTTCTGGGGCGGTCCTTGGTTTCTCGCAAGGGACATTCCGAACCTAAACATTATATGCAGCTAATCAAAAGACGATGGCGCGAGCGAGCTTTGAATAGAGCCGCATATTCTTCGCTCCCTTCAAACATCACCCTTCAAGGATACCACTCAATCGCTTGTGTAAAAAAACATGGGGTGCTAAACCATATTTTTCATTCAGATAAAAACAAAATAAAGGTGAAAAATGGCAAATTGTATCAGCAGCCAATCCTCGGACTCGGGTCAGCTTGAAAGTTATCTTCCTGGACTTGCGCAAGAAAATAACGAAAAAAAGACAACAGTAAATAAAATACAGAGTGTCACTGAGGAATAATTTAACAACCTTAAAAGTATAAACTCTGTTGATGAAGCCATCCGGCTAAATAAAAGACTTGGGATGCCCTATCTAGATCTTTCCGATCAAGGAGACATAACAAATGAACAATTTGAGAAAATTTCCGAACTCAAACACTTAAGGTCAATCGATCTCAATGGATGCACTTTCCAGCCGGAGGGGTTAGACTACCTCTCCCCTCTTCCTCAACTAGACAATATTAATTTTGGCAATCTTGCTAAACTTTCAATCGAGCACCTTCAACGCCTGAAGAGGTTTGAAACACTGAACCAATTCACTTTGTCTAGATTCAAAATCGAAAGAAAACATTGTTAAACCGTCCGGCGCTCTAACCGCAAGTTAATCCGCACCTTTGCCAAATAGTGGTCTTTTGAAGGGCAATCTGCTATCATTACCCACTTAATACCTTAAGTTCGGAAATCACATGACATTAATTGGCGTGCACTCCATCTCAAAATCGTTTGGGAGCCAGGAGCTATTTGAGAAGATCTCGTTTTCAATCGAAAAGGGCGACCGCATTGGACTTGTCGGACCAAATGGAGCAGGCAAGTCGAGCTTGCTTAAGATTTTTATGGAAATGGAGTCTCCAAATGAGGGGTCAATTTCCAAACGCAAAGGACTTAAAATCGGTTATGCAGGCCAGCACCCGGAGTTTGAAGACGCTCCCATTGTAGATGTGCTCGGCGGCTCTGTGCAAGCACAGATCATATTGAGCAAAGTGGGATTCACAGATCTTTACGCCAACGCAAAGACGCTCTCCGGCGGCTGGAAAAAACGCTTGGATATCGCGCGCGCACTTCTTGACGAGCCGGACCTTCTACTTTTAGATGAGCCGACCAACCACCTGGACCTTGAAGGAATCCTGTGGCTTGAGGGATTTTTAAAAAGGCTGCAAATTAGCTACATGGTCATTAGCCACGATCGGTATTTTCTCGAAAATATTTGCAACAAAATCATGGAAATTAACAAATGCTTTCCGGAAGGGATACTGATCGCAAACGGGACCATGAGCGAGTTTATGGAGAGAAAAGAGGCGTTTTTAGACGCTCAAGCAAAAAAAGAGCGCGGACTTGCCTCTACTATGCGCAGTGAGGTCGCATGGTTAAAAACCTCCCCAAAAGCCAGAACGACAAAATCGCAATCGCGAATCGACAATGCCTATAAATTGATCGACGAGCATACCGCCGTTAGGAGCCGAAACCAAAAGTCTCGCGTGAAAATTGATTTTTCAAGCTCTGACAGGGCAACAAGAAAACTCATTGTCGCAAACAATTTGTCAAAAACGCTTGGGGGAAAACAGCTCTTTCACGGAATCGATTTTACACTCTCTCCCGGCACGCGCCTTGGAATTGTCGGAAAAAACGGGACAGGAAAAACCACACTTCTCAAAATGCTCATGAATGAGGTGACACCTGACTTTGGAACAATCAAGTACGCCGACAACTTACAAATTGTCTATTTTGATCAACATCGCGATACCGTCGATCCCAATCTCACGCTTAGACAAGCCCTATCATCGACTGACACTGTGAACTATCAGGGCAAGGAGATACACGTTGTTGGCTGGGCCAATCGATTTCTTTTTTCAAGTGATCGATTAGAGTTGCCGGTCAGATGCCTCTCCGGAGGAGAGCGTGCGCGCATTTTAATTGCTAGATTAATGCTCAAGCCGGCAGACGTCCTTCTTCTTGATGAGCCGACAAATGATCTTGACATCCCCACACTTGAGGTCATGGAAGAGAGTCTTAAAGAGTTTCCCGGGGCGCTTGTGATGATCTCCCATGACCGCTGCTTAATGGACAACGTCTGCACAACCATCCTAGGACTCAGACAAGACGGCACGCACGGCTTTTGCGCCGAGTACGCCAAGTGGAGAGATTCAGAAGAGAGTCAGGCCCAAGCCTCCAAAGGAAAACCCTCTTCTAAAAAGAAAAAACTCTCCTATAAAGAAAAAGAAGAGCTTGAAAAGATGGGCGAGACGATTGAAAGCTTAGAAAAAGAGATGGAGCTGCTGCAGAAAGACGGCAAGTATACAGAACTTGCGACCGCGCAAAAAAAACTTGAGCAGCTATTTCACCGCTGGGAAGAGCTGACTATAAAAGCTGAGCTGGATTAATAATTAAAGAGGCGAATGTTGACGAGGTATTTGCTGCCAAGTCGCCATCAATAATGCGGTGGTCAAAGCTCCAAGAGAGATTGAGCGTCTCTTGAAGAATTAACTCATCGTTTTTCACAACCGGCTCTTTGTGGATTTTATTTACCCCTAAGATCGCCGCTTCCGGGCTATTGATGATCGGTGTCGCCCACCTGCCGCCGCCATGGCCGAGCACCCCAAAATTCGTCAGTGTAATCGTCGCTCCCCGCATCTCATCCGGCGACATTTCCCCCTTCAACGCGCGCTGTTTCAGCGACTCAAACTTGCGGATCACATCCTCCAGACTCATCTCCTGAACATCCTTCAAGACCGGAACAATCAACCCCTCCTTTGACGCCATCGCAATTCCAATATTGTGGTTCTTATGGATAATAATCTTGTCGTTTCCAAAGCTGCTATTGACCCGAGGGTGCACTTTCAAGGTCAGTGAAAGCGCGCGGATAAGAAAGGGAAGATACGTCACCTTAACCCCTTGCTTTACCCCCTCATCCTTTACCTTATCATGTAAAGCCTTTAGGCGCGTGGCATCTACCTGCTCAAAAAATGAAAAGTGGGGAATCTCTCTTTTTGACTCCGCCATTTTTTTAGCCATCAAATGAGGGACGCCAATCAAAGGCACCTCTTCATCAGAGGCTATTTGGACGATCTTAAGATCATCCGGCGTGATTCTCCCATCTTTCCCTGTGCCTTTGACGGTGGCAAGATCGATTTTAAGATCTCTTGCAAGCTTGCGGGTGGCCGGTGTGGCAAGCGGCCGTTGACTCCTCGGCGCGTGCGCGTTTTCTTGAGGAGGCGGCTTTTTCTTAGGTTTTGCTCTCTCTCTTTTCACCTCATCTTCGGTCTCAATTTCATATAGAGGCGCGTGTACCGTTGCAATCTCCCCCTGCTCATAAAATTGACGCGTTAATGTTCCACTGTAAGGAGAAGGTAATTCAACGGTTGCTTTGTCTGTCATAATTGTGACAATCGGCTCATCTTTTTCCACACGATCGTCAATATTTTTCAACCACTCGATCACCTGTCCCTCAGCTACACCCTCGCCAATATCAGGCAGATCAATGGATACCCGCATCTTAATACTCCACTGTTTCGCGCACAGCGCTCATCACGCGCGTATGATCGGGAAGATACTCCTGTTCAAGCGTATGGGGAAATGGCGTATCAAGCCCGCAGCACCGCTTGACAGGCGCCTCTAAAGAGAGAAAGCAATTTTCGACAATCTGCGTCGTCAGTTCAGCCCCAAATCCGCACGTCTTTGGAGCCTCATGTGCAATCACCACCCGCCCTGTCTTCTCAATGGACTCTCTTATCGACTTAATGTCTAACGGATTTAAAGAGCGCAAGTTCAGCACCTCAACAGAAATTCCCTCTTCTTTAAGTGCACGCGCTGCCTTTATGTTCTGCTGATGCTGAGCCCCCCAGCCAATTAACGTGACATCGCTTCCCTTTTCAGCAACCTCTGCCAATCCCAAATCGATCAGGTACTCCTCTTCCGGAACCTCTTGTTTAAGGGTGCGATAGATGCGCTTCGGTTCGAGAAAAATAACCGGGTCACCGCACGCGATTGCAGCTAAGAGCAGCCCCTTGGCATCATATGGACAAGAGGGCACAACGACACGCAACCCCGGAGTGTGAAGAAATTGCGCCTCTGGGCTTTGCGAGTGGTAATGCCCCCCGTGAATCCCCCCTCCGTAAGGTGTGCGGATAATCACGTTTGCAGTGTATTGATTCGCGGTGCGGTACCGCATCTTCGCCATTTCGTTGACAATTTGATCATAGGCCGGAAAAATATAGTCGGCAAACTGAATCTCACAGATCGGTTTGAGCCCTTTTTGCGCCATACCGATTGCAAATCCGACGATCCCCTGTTCTGATAACGGAGTATCAAATACGCGCTCTTCCCCAAACTTTTTTTGCAGCCCCTCCGTCACGCGAAAAACGCCGCCAAAAAAGCCCGCATCTTCACCAAAACTCACCAGTCGATCATCTTTTGCAAATGCAAGCATTAGCGTATGATTCAGCGACTGAATCATGTTCATTTCAGCCATCTTCCACCTCATTTAACTGCTCGATAAGGGCGGCTGGAACTTCACGGTAAACATCTTCGATCAACGACCTCTTGGGTGGCCGTGGCGTATTCCTGGCAATTTCGATCGCGGCGTCAATCTCCTCTTTCAACTGAACCTGCAACTTTTTCTCTTGTTTATCGCTCCAAAGCTTCTGTTTTTCAAGATAGAGCCGCAAGCGCAAAATCGGGTCCTTTTTCTCCCATTTTTCAAGCTCCCCCTTAGGGCGATAGCGCGACGGGTCATCCGAGGTCGAGTGAGCCCCTCTTCGATAGGTCATCGCCTCAATTAAAATCGGCCCCTCTCCCTTTAGACAAAGCTCCTTTGCTTTTAAGACAGTCTCATGAATCGCAAAAAAATCATTTCCATCCACTCGAAACGTTCGAATCCCGTGGCCCGGCCCCTCCGGCGCCACACCATCTGTCACAAACTGCCTGCGCTCAGGCGTTGAGATTGCATAGCCATTATTGCGGCAAAAGAAAATGACAGGCGCTTTTCTTACCGCTGCAAATCGTAGGCCTACATGAAAATCTCCCTCAGAGCTCGCCCCCTCACCAAAAAAACAGAGCGCCACGGTTTTTTCCTTCAATACCTTCATTGCGTAGGCGCAGCCGGCCGCGTGCGGAATTTTTGTTCCGATTGGAGACGATACAGTCACAACATTAATGTCCCGGCAGCCAAAGTGATTTGGCATCTGCCTTCCTAAAGCCAAATCTTTAGCGTCCCCGAACATCTGATGCATGTAATCTTCCGCCCTGAACCCCCTCCAAAACATCACTCCCGACTCCCGATACTGCGGATAGATCCAGTCCGCAAGCTTTAGTGCTGCCGCAGTTGCCACCGCGCACGCCTCCTCGCCAAGGGAGCTAAGCGCAAAAGTAATTGCCCCTTGCCTCTGCAAAGTAATTACCTTTTCATCAATCATGCGCGTGCGGCACATCGTTTGATACCCTTTAACAAGCACATCATTGTCAATCACATGATGACATTTAGCTGAAAGAGTGCCTTTTTCATTTAGATACGAAAGTGTCGGAAACTTGAGTACATCCATATCAAACATTTACTTGATAAAGAATTATTCCTCAATGGAAGGTCGTGATTAAGTCTGGATTTGAATCATTTTCAAACCTAAAGTGACTCCAAATACAGTAAAAAAATACAAATCGTCTCCGATTTAAATAGATTTTTTGTATGATGTTCAAAAAAGAGACTCCTTATGTATATCGCAAAAAACAAAGTGCGCATGCACGACACCGACATGGCCGGCATTCTCTACTTCCCCAATCAATTCCGTTTCGCTCACGACACTTTAGAAGACTTTATGGAACACGAAGGGTACCCATTTAGCGATCTTTTCAATAAATTCAATTTCGTTTTTGTCATCGTCCACTGCTCCGCTGATTACAAAGCAGCCCTGACTGTTGGCAACGAACTTGATATCCACCTTTCAGTTCAACATATCGGAAAGTCCTCATTTTCTTTTTTTTATAAAATCTTTCGCGATAAGGAACTTGTCGGCACAGCAAAAACTGTACATGTAACGCTAGATCGAAACTCTAGAAAAAAAATCCCGATTCCCGATCAATTGAGGAACATACTACAAAAATACGAGTGTAGTTAAATAAAATTGATTTAACAAACAAGTAATGATACATTTGATTTTACAATAAAAAAAATTAAAGAATAATATGAGCTCAAATTCATTTATATCTCCTGAGTACTCACCTAACCCCTTTGAAGATAATAGAAATGACCACCCACTCCTTAACAATCGACATTGCAGTATCGACACTCTTACTCAGGAAATATTCGAGCGGAACTTTACTCAGCACTCTTACCAACACGAACAATTACAATCTGCTCACAGCAATGTAGAACAAGCCTCACTCCCTGAAGCGGGTGCACTTTCAATATTCCAAGCGGGAATAGATTTATCTCCTATTACGATAAATTTTGATCCTGATGAACTTCCACCTGAACAAAAGCAAAATAAACAATTAACAAGTAAAAAGAGGGGTTCTGATGGATTGCCTAACGATTGCTTGCGCAAAGTGGCTCGTTTTACAGAACCACTCAGAAAACAGAGATCTTCAAGTGACCGAAGACTCCGGCGAATCTATCGAAAAACAACTCTTGCTTTCCAACGAGTAATGAGTCAATTTTCCTCTCTACCCCTCTAAACTCCCCAATAAATTGGGATTTAGAAAACTCATTTTCCAGCCCCTGTCTGCAGTCGATAGATCACCAAATTGCTTTAAATGCAGCACGTGGGCTATGCAACCCTCCCCCACCTCCGCCTCTCCTAGGCAGCGCAGTTGAATA
>SLOH01000079.1 GCA_007132595.1 Waddliaceae bacterium
AACTGACGTTTTTGTCGAATTTTTTCGAAAAAGGCGTTAAATTTTGATCCCTAACGTTTGAAAAGGCTTTTTAGTTTATCTAAAAACCCTTCCTGTCTAGGAGAGTTATGCGGCCCTTCAAGTTTATGAAAATGGGCAAGTAAATCTTTTTGTTCTTTTGTCAATCGAGTGGGTGTCTCGACGTAGACACGGACGAGCATATCTCCTGTACCATGTCCATGGACATTGGGAAATCCTTCCTTCCGTACGCGAAATGTCTTTCCACTCTGAGTTCCTTCAGGGATTGTGATACGGCATGTTTGACCCAAGATTGAAGGTACATCTTTTTTGCATCCAAGCGCAGCTTCAGTAAATGTAATAGGCAAATCAAGCAATACATCATCGCCCTCACGCTCAAAGACCTCGTGTTGCTTCACGTGGATAAAGACGTAAAGATCTCCTGCCGGACCACCACCTGCTCCAGCATCTCCATATCCACTCATCTTCATACGCATACCATCGGCTACACCGGCTGGAATATGCACCTTAACATTCTGCTTTTCTTTGACAGAGCCTTGTCCGCGGCATGTTTCGCATGGTTTAACAACCTCTTGACCCTCGCCTTGACAGTAAGGACAGGTCATCGCCATGCTAAAGAAACCGCGTTGCTCGAGAACTTGACCGGATCCTTGACAGTGAGAACATGTTTTAATCCCATCAGTTGCAGTTGTTCGCTTCCCATGGCATGTTTTACAAGTTGCACTGTTTGTGACTGCGAGTGTTTTTTCAGCCCCTTTTGCCGCCTCTTCAAATGAAAGCGTTAAATTGACCCGTTTACTCGCCCCTTGTCTAGCTCCTCGCATCCCTTGACGCGAACCGCCCATTCCTCCAAAAAAAGACTCAAAGACAGAGTCTCCACCTGAAGCTCCTCCACCGAAAGCGCCCATAAAGGTCCGAAGAGCCTCTTCCATCGACTCAAACCCTTGACCCTGAGCTCCTCCCATGCTAGCACCATGGACACCCTCTTTTCCATAACGATCATACATCTGGCGTTTTTGATCATTGCTCAGGACTTCATAAGCTTCAGAGATTTCTTTAAACCTCTGCTCGGCTTCTGCATCTCCCGGGTTTCGATCCGGGTGATACTTAAGCGCTTGCTTACGATACGCTTTTTTAACTTCTTCCTTAGTCGCGCCTTTTGAGACGCCAAGCACTGAGTAATAATCCGCCATAGTATTAGTCATCTTTGGTTAACCTTTTTTTAAAATAACCTTAAGGGCTCTTTTTTTTTACTGAAGAACCAGAACAATTAGCGTTTATATTTTAGAGCTGCTTTTGATTTTGCACGCTTGCTAATCGAAGGTTTCATATAGTAGCGATGCGCCTTAACTGACTTCATCACACCTTCTTTATCTATCTTTTTTTTCAAAGAGCGCAATGCCTTTTCGAGCATTTCTCCTGCTCTTACTTTCACAAAAACCATAGAATTTTAATCCTTTTCACGTTGATTTTGAAATAAATAATTCTCTTTAAGAAAACTCGTTGATAAAATGATATCGTAAATTCTAATATCTTTCAAGCAAGAATGCAGGATAGGATTTAGAGTCAGCTTTTATCTTAACGAGCCTCTGAATCATTCTGGCTTCCGCTCAATTTTGGATGTTTTGTTTCTAAAGTTCCAAAAACAATCGACCTTAACTACCTGATAGTTGAGTGAGTGCGTTTTCTCAGATTTCAGGGAAAAGACGAGAGTATTTAATAATCTGAGTTGATCAGGGGTTCCTTAGGTAAAGGATTTCAACCTCGCCTTTTGTCGAAAACTCTCCGGAATCAAACTTCGCAAGGCCGAGAATAGCTAGGGTTAAAGGGTCGGGAGGAGACTCTTCCCACTCAACATCTAAGGTCACTTTAGACTGAACGGCTGAAAGGTTGGGAGTCACAATTCGTCTTACGCCAATGAGCGCATCATCTATCTTGTCTAGGGGCACAAGAGTAGGCAAGCCACCCGGCTTCATCAGATAGACACCTTGAGATTTTGCGTCGATCATTGACGCGCATAAAGAACTTGTATCCCGGATAAGTGCAGCAAGCGTTGAAACACCGACAAGCGGTGTGGATGTGGCATATGAAATTGCTTTTGCAGCCATCACTCCAACGCGAGTACCGGTGTATGACCCGGGGCCTACACCGACGATAATTGCCTGAATATCTTTTTGAAGATCAATCCCTTGATTTAAAATTTCTTCTTCTAAAACAGGTAATAGATGAGTGGAACTTCTCAAGCCGAACGGAAGCTCCCTTTGAGAAAGGAGCGCCTCACCCTTCACCAAAGCAACTACGGGCCGTTCTGTTGCTGTATCAATGATTAAAAGTGTCATACCGAAAGAGAAAGTTGGCTTGGAACGATCAGTCTTTCTAACGTTCGTATAAAGTAGCTGTCGGTCATGCCCGAAAGGTAGTCGATGACCATCTGCGCATCGGATGTGTTTTCAAAATAGGCAGGCTGCTTATTCTTCAGGTATTCGCCATACAAAAAACTTCCCTTTCCTTTACTGCGAAACTCATTGAGCAGAGTTTCAAAAAGAATACGGAACCCTCTTTGAATTTTTTCAGACTGCTCTTTTAGTAATGAGTGTGAGTAGATAAAGCTGAAATTAAATTCTCGTAACTCTTTAAGGGCGAGGTATTTTTCATTAGAAAGTGCTATATAGTCTTTACCCTCGCTTTCTTTAATAAGATCCTTCGCAAGAACGTTAAGAATTGTGCGATTACTCGTTCCAAGACAGGTTTGCGGGACTTGATCTCTTGTAATAATTCCTAAAGTAATCGCATCTTCAATATCTTTTCCCACATAACTAATCGTATCGCAAATTCTCACAAGACATCCCTCTAATGAGCCGGGACTTAGCTCATACTCAAGATTCTGTTTTTTCTGTGCACACTCTTCAAAGTGCATCTCCCATGTCTTTCCGAACTGAGGTCTAATTTCACGCGACTTCAGTCCCCCGTCATGACACAAAAAGCCATCGTATACCATGAGGCCAAGATTCAATGACTCAATATCGAAAAGCAAACGACATGACTGTAGACTGTGTGCAAAATATCCGACATTGAACTCTTGAGACAGCAGAGAGAGATACTCCTCACCTTCATGACCAAAAGGGGCATGACCCACATCGTGTCCAAGTGCAATTGCTTCAACCAGATCGAGATTTAATCGTAAAATTTCAGCAATTCCACGAGCAAAATTACTCACAAGCTGCACGTGCAAACTGCGATGCGTCAGGTGATCGTTTTGCACAAGATACACAACTTGTGTTTTATCGATATATCGCGCGTATGCTCTTGAATGCACGATTCGGTCAACATCGCGTTTATACGGAAGGCGATGATCAGTCTCAGGCCCAAAGTAACGGTTATGATTATTTGATAGAGCTGCCTTTGGATGAAGAAATTTTTTCTCTTCCTCTTGCCTAGATTCACGCAATTCCAAAAGTGATGGATCAATATTTTTTGCTTCTTTGCTTGGATATATTTGCATAACTCCCGATTTTTTCTGTATTTGAAACCCTGTAAAACAGTTGATTATTGCATTCTTAAGAATTATTGTGTGCTGAAACTCTATATAATGCAATCTTTAGGAACCTCTGATAAACTCAGGTTAATTAAATTTTGACTGAATTTTTTCTAAAATTCGAAAAAACAATCGATCTTAAGCTTTTAATAGTTAAGTGAGTGCGTTTTTTTCGAATTCCCTAGAAAAAGGCGCTAAATTTAATAATCTGCGTTTATCAGAGGTTCCCTTAGGTCTGATAAAATAAACGACAAAATAATTAGATAAATTAGGGTCGGTTATTTTTCATAAGCATCTATTTTGACAATTTAGTATATAGAAGATAGGGTAGAATGACAAGAAAATATATCCAATTGATTTTATAGATGTTAAACATGTAATATATGCGTGATGGAACACGAAATTGAAGAAAATAAATTAGAATTAGAGCTCGATTCCCGCTTGATCGAGGCCCTGGAACAAGAGGGTGAATCCTTGTTCAACGATCAGAAGCTACCAACTGAGCTGACAATTTTCCCTGTGCTAAAGCGCCCCTTTTTCCCCGGTATGGCAGCGCCGATTATGATCGAAAAAGGTCCTTACTTCGAATACCTTAAAAAAATTTCCAAGACAAAGGATAAGTGCGTTGGACTCATTCTATCGAAAGATGAATCCATTGATGTCTACAAAGTTAAGTTCCAAGGTCTCCACAAATACGGCGTTTTAGCCCGTCTCTTAAAAATTATTCCTGTCGAAAGCGGCGGGGCACAAGTCATATTCAACATGGAAAGGCGGTTTAAAGTCGTCGAGCCGATTTCAACAAAGAAGCCGCTGCGTGCAAAGGTCGAATACTTCAATGACAAGAAAAAACTGACCAAAGAGCTAAAAGCGTATGCGATGAGCATTACATCGACGATCAAAGAGCTTTTAAAACTCAACCCACTCTTTAAAGAAGAATTGCAAATTTTCTTAAGCCACTCCGACTTCACAGAACCGGGCAAATTGGCCGATTTCGCCGTTGCACTTACCACAGCTTCAAGAGAAGAGATGCAAGAAGTTCTTGAGACTTTAGATCTTTCGGAGAGAATCAATAAGGCGCTTGTTCTTCTTAAGAAAGAACTGGACCTAACCAAGCTGCAGCACAATATCAACCAGAAAATTGAATCAACAATAAATAAAGGGCAAAGGGACTTTTTCCTAAGAGAGCAATTAAAAACGATTAAAAAAGAGCTCGGCGTAGAGAAAGAGGATAAGTCCGTTGATATTGAAAAATTCAAAAAACGGCTGAAAGGCTGTACACTCACCAAAGAAGTTGAAACAGTCATCAATGATGAAATGGATAAACTGCAGGTTCTTGACCCGCAATCTGCGGAATATGGCGTCTGCAGAAGTTATCTCGACTGGCTGACTTATCTGCCCTGGGGCATCATGAGCGAAGAAAATGACAATCTGGCGCACGCAAGAAAAGTGCTTGAGAAAGATCATTATGGGCTCAAGGACATCAAAAAACGCATTCTTGAATTTATTAGCGTCGGGAAGCTTTCAGGCGGGGTAAAAGGGAGCATTATCTGTCTTGCGGGACCTCCAGGGGTGGGTAAAACAAGTGTAGGGCGTAGTATTGCAAGAGCCCTAAACCGTAGCTTCTACCGTTTTTCTGTCGGGGGCATGCGAGACGAGGCTGAAATTAAAGGTCATCGCCGCACATATATTGGAGCGATGCCAGGCAAACCAATCCAAGCTCTTAAGCACTGCAAATCAATGAACCCTGTGATCATGCTTGACGAAGTGGACAAAATGGGTCAAAGCTTTCAGGGCGATCCCGCATCTGCACTCCTTGAGGTCCTTGACCCTGAGCAGAATAAAGATTTTTTAGACCACTACCTCGATGTCCCTTGCGATCTTTCTAATGTTTTATTTGTCGTCACCGCCAATGTTCTCGATTCAATACCGGATCCACTTCTGGATCGAATGGAAATTTTACGCCTCTCAGGTTACATCACACAAGAAAAGGTAGAAATTGCCACCAAGTACTTGATCCCGCGCAATCGTAAAGAGATGGGGCTAAAGGCAACAGATGTTTCATTTACAAAAGAGGGCATCCGAGCCATTATTGATGGTTATGCCAGAGAAGCCGGTGTTCGCTCTTTAGAAAATCAAATCAAAAAGATTTTACGAAAGGTTGCACTAGAAATAGTCGAAGAATCGGAATCTGAAACCAAAAAAGAGAGCACAAAACATCGAATTACCGCCTCGACTGTTCATAAGTACCTCGGCAATCCAATCTTTACTACCGAGAGGTTTTATGAAGAAACACCTGTAGGTGTTTGCACAGGGCTCGCATGGACGGCAATGGGTGGGGTCACTCTGTATATTGAAGCGATCAAGATTCCGGCGGAAAAAACTAGCGTGAAACTCACAGGGCAAGCAGGCGAAATTATGAAAGAGTCGTCTGAGATTGCTTGGAGCTACCTCCACGGAGCGATCTCCCAATTTGCTCCCGGGTCAACCTTCTTTGAAAAATCTCAAGTCCATTTACATATTCCGGAAGGAGCCACGCCGAAAGACGGACCCTCCGCAGGAGTGACAATGGTGACAGCTCTTCTCTCCCTCTTAACGGATACACCTGTCAAAGAGAATCTCGGAATGACCGGTGAGTTAACCCTAACGGGTAAGATCCTTCCGATCGGTGGCGTCAAGGAAAAACTGGTTGCGGCAAAGCGTGCAAAGCTAGAAGAAATTATATTCCCAAAAGAGAACAAGAGAGACTTTGACGAGCTACCCGATTACCTAAAAGAAAACATTAAAGTCTATTTTGTTTCACATTACGCAGAGCTATTCCCAATTGCCTTTCCGGATATTGAGCCCACTTTAGGAGTCGAGTAGTGCAGCTTTGGAAAGATGACTTTAAAAAGAAGCTCATTCTTCCGGACCTGCTTCCCCAGGCTGTTTTGGACCTGAGAAAAAAAGATAAGACTCTTGCAACACTGAATGGCTCGTTTGATCTACTCCACGCCGGACATCTTCAAATCATCTACGAAGCGTCTCAGGTGGCAGATATTTTAATCCTCGCTCTAAATTCCGATGATTCCATCAAAAGGTATAAAAGCAAAGACCGCCCGATTATACCCCTAGAATACCGCCTGCAAATGGTCTCTGCTCTTGAATTTGTTGATTATGTCACGTGGTTTGACGAAACCGACCCTGTGTCTCTTTTGAATATTATCAAACCAGATGTCCACGTGAATGGCTCTGAATACGGCTTTCAATGCCTTGAAGCGACAACTGTAACGGAAAATGGTGGAAAAATGCACATTTGTCAAAAAATTGACGGTCTCTCAACAACAGAAATCATTCGGGGGATCTCCTCGTGCGTTTGATCATAAATACCCATGAAATCGAAGGCTTAGTCAAATTCTCAGGTTTTCTACGCCGCCAAGGAGTCGAAAATCAGATTGAAATGAAGATCAATAATGACTGGGGAAGCGACAACTATGGCGAGCAGCACGCTCAGCTTTGGATTGTCGATGAAGACCAACTTGACGAGGCAACTGCGCTCTACGAAGAGTTCAAAAAAAATCCTGAC